>CAMCSI010000111.1 GCA_945877885.1 Chlamydia trachomatis | reverse complement strand
CTTTCTGAGTTTGAGCAAAACATGATTCGCGATGTAGTGGTCATGGGAAATGTGAGACTTTGGAAAGCCATGAAAGAACAAGATAAATTATATGAACAGGAAATCACTGATGCAGCTGGTATGCGCCTTGCAGAGCTTGAGGAAATTGTTGGAGAAGAAAATGGCTATACTGCAGACTCAGATGCTGAAGTTCTTCTTGAAGGGATGGGAATTTCTGAAGAGTTCTATACAAAGACTATGAAATCTTTACCTGTAGATATGCAGTTTCGAGTGCTTCTTTGCCAAGCATTGTATGGAAATCCAGAAGCACTACTACTTGATGAGCCAACAAACCACTTAGATCTTGAGGCAATTCGCTGGCTTGAGACCTTTTTAAAAGGCTTTGATGGTACTTTAATTGTTATCTCTCATGACAGACACTTTTTAAATGCTGTATGTACAGCAATTGCAGATATTGACTATGAAACAATTATTACCTACCCAGGTAATTATGATGATATGGTGGTAGCAAAATCTGATGTTAGATTACGAGTGGATAGTGAGAATAAAAATAAAGAGAAAAAGGCCGCTCAATTAAAAGAATTTATTGCAAAATTTGGAGCAGGTACTAGAGCCTCTCAAGTTCAATCAAGACTTAAAGAGCTGGATAAGCTTCAGCCTCAAGAGCTAAAAAAATCAAATATTCTTCGTCCTTATATTTGCTTTCAAAATCCTGAGAGAAACTCTGGTCAAGTTACCTTTAAACTCAAAAAAGTTTCTAAATCTTTTGGACCTAATAAAGTGATTGAGAACTTCAGCTATGAAGTAAATCGTGGCGATAAAATTGCAATCATTGGTAATAATGGAATGGGTAAAACTACGTTGCTAAAACTCTTTGCCGGTGTATTAGAGCCCACTGATGGGGAAATTACAATAGGTCATGCTTGTACAAAAGGATATTTTCCTCAGCTTCACGAAGAAGTGATTGATAAATCAAAAAATATTTCTATTTTAGATTTCTTACGAACGCAAAAAGATGGTGTACTAGAACAAGAGATCCGTTCTGCACTTGGAAAATTATTATTCCCTGGTGATGACGCTTTTAAAGGGATCGAGAAATTATCAGGTGGAGAGACTGCTCGTGTGATTTTAGCTGGATTAATTTTAAACACCCACAACACTCTACTTCTTGATGAACCAAATAACCACCTTGATCTAGAGTCAGTATCTGCCCTTGGGTGTGGCTTAAAAAACTACCCTGGAACAGTGATTTTTGCCTCTCACGATAGGGATTTGATCGAAGGGGTTGCCACTCGTATTATTTCTATTGAAAAAGATGGGATACATAAGTTTGATGGACCTTACGAAGACTATATTAAATCTCGAGCTCAATCAGTATAAACTATTTACCTAAATTGGTTGCGTAAAATAGATTCTTCTCCTAGGTTAATGTTTAAGAGTAACCAGAGGAGCTTTAGTATGTCTGATAAAAATTCTAACTACTTATGTAAAGAGATCATAGAGTTTATTAATGCTATGCATAGTGTGGTAGAAATATCTAAAGTTGATAGTAATGATCTGGATGAGGAATCGCTACACTCATTTGCAGATAAAATTTGGAAGCTTAACCATTTTTCTACTCAACTATTAAAATCCTCTAATACTGATGATGCAATTTCCTACAATGCACGTATCATTAAGGATTTAACCGAATCGCCCATCTATTTAAAAGAAGGGTCTAAAGAGACCTGCTCCCTTGTTCATGCTGCAGATCGCCTTAAAAGGGATCGAGAATTCTCAAAAGTACAGATGATTATATCAAATCTTGCAAAAGATGATATTGCCTCTGAAGTGCTTGTTGACAACTTAATGCTCATCTACAGGGAACTTGCTGCTTAATAGACATCTTGTGACACACAAGACTTTTTAAAGAAAAATTGCTTAAAGTCCTCTGCAACATAGGTATTTGGGAATACTTCGCGCGCTTCTGCTTCAAAAAGGGATAGGTTTAAGTATCTTGCAGAAAAGTGAGTGAGAATTAATGTATCCACCTCTGCTCTTGCCGCAATTGCCGCTGCCTGCTTTGCGGTTAAATGCTGATGTTTTCTAGCCATCTCTTTAGCTTCATCTAAATAGGTACTTTCACAAAGTAGCATCGTTGCCCCTTTAGCGATCCTTTCTGCCCCCTCACACTCTTTAGTATCAGATATATAGACAAAGCTATCCCCTTTCCTGAGGTAACTTACCTCATCTTGATAAATGATCTTTCCATCTATTTCTACCTTTTTCTCTTCACGAAGCTGTCTCATTTTTTCGCCCTTTATGGCAAGGGCCTCTAGTTTATCCTTAAAGTACTTCCTTTCATCCTTCTCCTGCACCCGAAAGGCAATGTTATCTACCCCATGATCCAAAAATTCTGCGGAAATGATAAATGATCCATCATCATGAACTATACCCGCCTCCTCAATAGGGTGCTCAATCACAGTCAAACGGTCGTGATAAATCGTTCCATATCTGAGTCTATCAAAGAACTTTTTACCGCTTTTTGGGAAGTAGCAGTGAATTTCATGTTTAACCTCATCTAAATTCAACCTCATCAACATAGATCCAAAGCCAAGGCAATGATCCCCATGAAAATGAGAGATCAAAATCCTTGTAACCGTAGGGGGGGCAATGCCTGCATGAATAAATTGTCTTTGAGTCCCTTCACCTGGATCAAATAAAAACCCTTCGGTATTCCACCTTAAAAGATAAGCCCCATGATTTCTCATCCGTGTAGGCTGCTGTGATGACGATCCTAATATAGTTAAATCTCTTACGCTCATAGTGTTATAAATCCTTTAATTCAATCCTTTAAGAGGAATAGGGTGCAAGTATGCCTTAAGAGCGACAAAAATACAACTGACTTCATAACTATATAAAAATCAACCTGTTACAATTAAGTTTTATAATTTTATCATATAAATAATTGTAATAATAATAAAAATATGTTATAATTATGTTATAATAACTTGGGGGTTTTAATTATGACTATAAATACACAGCATAACAAAGTAACAGCAAATACGACCACATGTTCCTGTACAAAGGGCTGGGGAGGGCTTATATCTGAGACAGCTAAAAATGTAACTTATTCCGTACTTGGGACGGCAGGATCTATTCTTGGGTCTGGTTTCACAATCGATCAGAATCTTCCTATTGGTACGACCTCCCTTGTTACAGGTGGTTTTTATACTGTAGCCAACTTGATCTCTCATTTAGGAATAAAAGTAATACAATCTTGCATCCCATCCTATAAGGAAGCTGGTGAATCTGGGTGTAAAACATTTTCACGCTTACTAGACCCTCTAGAGGTTGTAAAATTGATAGCTGGAACTTTTGTCAGTGGAGCAGTTTCAACTGCTTTACCTTATTACTTTGCAAGTGAAGAAGATTTTATAACAGGAAATGAAACAACTGCGGCTGACTATACCACATTGCCATCTACTACTGATGATTCATCAGATCTGCTAAAAACACTAGGTAGCATCGGTCTAGCTTACACAGCTCAATTTTGCACATTACAGCTAATTAATGGAGTCTATGCCCTACATAATAGGTGCACAAATAAAAAAGAATGTTTAAAAAAAGGAGTATTGATAGAAGATCTAGTAAACAGCTTCCTATGCCTGTTACCAGATTTTGCAAATTCCGGGGGAGCAGGGAGACTATCGACTGGTGATGGTATTGCTGCACAAGCCGGAGTCTTAGCCGGTATTACGGGTGTTAAATATGGGATTGATGTTGGTGCAAGATGGATTGCGAAAAAGAAAGTAGACAAAGCAATAAATGAAAAATCGGTACTCTCATTATCTGTAGAAAACCAAGAAAAACTAGCTACTCTTAAAGAACAGTTACTTAAATCTAAACTTACTAAAGATGATATTGAAGAGATTGGAAAACAGGTATTTGATATTCCTGCTGATGATCAATCTTCTGTAGCTATTACGGTTGATCCAGACCCCTCCCCAACAAACCCTCAACCAATAGATATCAACAACTCTCCACAAAATGTTCCACCTAACGAAAATTCAAGAGGTTCTACTCCAGATTCTTTTGATAGTTCAACAGTATCTTCTCCAACTTCACAAAATTCAAGAGCTTTTACCTCAGATTCTTTTGATAGTTTAACCGAGTCATCATCAACTGCTCCTAGCCCGGCTAATAGAAACTCTCCAGATTCTATAACAGCTCCTCTAAGTAAACTCGTATCTTCTCTAACTTCTTTTAAGCCTAACATGTTGTTTTCGAAAGATGCTCCTTTCATCATATCGTCGCCTTCCTTTGTTAATAAACTTTACAATGAGATAAAACACCACCATTAGATTTTACGAGTATGATCGAAAGTTACGAATTGGGAGTTGTTAACATAAATATTAATATGAATATATT
>CAMCSI010000110.1 GCA_945877885.1 Chlamydia trachomatis | reverse complement strand
ATCATCAAAGAATTCAATACACAAACCATCTAAGAGACCATTGGTATACTCCTTTACAGAGGCAACAACGTTTCTACTTAGAAACGATACAGATGTTCCATGAGGTACAATCTCTTTAACCCCATCTCTTTCAATCTCAGTTACATCTTCTTCAAGTAAAAGTGCAGTTGTTTCTGAAAAAACATACCGTTTAACAATGACATCTTTACCATCAATAACTTCTGAAAATTCAACCACCTGATCAAAGCCTGAATTGTATCTTTTCACTACAGTTGTTTTCCATTCTGGCTGCCTTTCTTTTAATGGATTTTTTAGCTGATACTCTCCAAATAAAGAGGAAACATTCAAGGTGATCAGTAGTAGTATATAATTCTTAAGCGACATGTTTATCCCCTCTATTTTTATTTAGTTAACTTAGCATCTATTGTACGAAATACTCTGCTATTGATGGTACCAGTATCTTTTTTTTCTTTTAAATAGCTCATTAACTTCTCTTTTGTTAAGAGGGCCTTTTCATTAGCCCCTAAAGCCTCTTCAAGCAGTAACACTCTATAAAGATTATAAGTATAAAGCGCCGGATAATCTACACTTAAATTTTCCCTTTCTAAAAGAGCAAGACACCTTTGATAGGCTGATTCAAACTCCTTCTGCTCAATCCCAAGAGATCCAAGGGTGAAATTTTTTACAACCACATCTTCCACTTCGAGCCGTTGATGAATCTCTTTTAAGAGCTTATCCACTTTTTCAATATTAGACTCTTCTAAATAAGCTTCAATGAATAAATCGTCAAACAACGGTCTTAAATTCACAAAAGAAAGAAGTTTATTTTCTACTTTTGAGGCTTTCTGCTTAGATCCATTTCGCATAGAATTTTCTAGTGAATACATGTAGTTATACTCTTTTCCCAAAAAAGTCTTTTGAGGATGAAATTTTGTCATCCCAAAAGCAGCTAATGCAACAAGTGATAAAAAAATCGCAATAGGCATTTTCCATTGAAATAGAATGAGTTTAAAAGGAAACTGAAATTTCTCTCGATCTTGATTCATGCAAACCTTCTTTCTTAAAGAGGAATTATATGAATTAGAAAATATAGAATCAATCTAAAAACTGTTTGGGTTGCGACCGCACTTTTTAAAAAGGATAAGTGAGATTTCAGTAGGGGTAGTATGGTTTATAGGCTTGATTAACTGCTTTATCTGTAGCAAATCATGTCCGCGCATTAGATTGATATAACTTTCGCGATTTCTATTATGAAATGGGACTACAGTATTTTCATTTTTTTCTTGAGCAAAGGAATCTGCTATCAACAACCATTTACAACGCATTCTTCTCATCAAATCATGAATGCTTTCATCATTTAATTCATTAAACACTCTAGAGGCTAGACAAAGATCTGCAGAATAGACCATCTCTTTTGGTTTTTCAAAGCGGTAATTAAAATGCTTTGACCTTGCTTTTTCAATGCATCTTTCATCGATATCTAGGCCTAAATAGCCACTTTCTCCAAATAGTCTACAAAGATCTCCCTCGCCACACCCAAAGTCAATCACCTCGGAAATAGAAAGATCGGAAACAATGTTTTTTATGAGCCCTGAAAACTCATCTACTTTTACATGGTTATTTGCATAAGGGACGGCTTCCCTCCACTCACCCACTCTTCTTATCTCAGTCATATTGCCTCCAAAAGTGGAAAAAACCACAAAATCCAATATCTTGCAAGAAGTATTATAAACTAATTACAATCTTTCGATGTCCGGATGAAAATGGATATTGCTTTAATAAAGACTTTTCAACTAGATAATAATCTTTAGGGAAAGGGGTAAAGGTTTTTACCTTACACCAATAAGGAAAAAGGGTAGATTTATATTTGGTAAAATGATGCACAACCACAGCAAGAGCTTTTACATCTTCCACACTAAGACCATATTTCTTTTCAACACTTGCAACTATCTCAGCAATAGTTTCTCTTTTTCTATCCCAGTAAGGAAATTCATAAAGCCCTTTCATGACCCCCTCCTCCCCCTTTTTAATGAGAATATGAGTGGAAGTTTCTAATATAAGCACCACTCTTTCGATATGTATAGTTTTTTCTCTTTGTTTTCTAACCGGCAACACTTCGGTCAAACCCTCTAAGTAGGCTTTACATCCGCCACTTAATGGACATCTCTCACAGTCTGGTTTTTTTGCACATACTGTAGCGCCGAGTTCAATTAAACCTTCAAAAATATCAAAGCTATTTTTTTCTGGCAAAAACGTATCTAAAAGCAGATGAAAGGGACCCTCTTTTTCGATAGTTTCGCTATGTCCATAAAACCGTGCTAATACTTTTTTAATATTTCCATCTGCACCAATCACCCTTTCACTAAACGCAAGATGGGATATGGCTGCTGCAGTATAAGACCCAATTCCTTTGAAAGATAAAATGCTCTCTAAGTCTTTCGGAAATTCTCCATTATATTTTTGAGTCACATCTTTTGCAGCTTGTAAAAGGTTTCTTGCTCGACTGTAGTAACCTAGCCCTTCCCAAAGTTTTATCACCTCTTCCTCTGAAGCTTTTGATAGGCTTTCAAAATCAGGGAAACGTTTTATCCAAGCGTTAAAATAAGGTTCCACACAAACGGCTTTTGTTTGCTGTAACATGATTTCAGAGACAAGAACTTTATAAGCGTTTTTCTCCCTTCTCCAAGGAAAATCCCGTTTTGTCTTGCGAAACCACTCTCTTAATTCATCTACATATTCATCACTCATAGCCATTGATTATACTAAAAGGCTAGTTTTATTACCTCTAACTTGTTATAAAAAGATCATGAAGAAAAAAGTAGCTTTATTGTACGGTAGAGATGATGGCCACCTTGACCATATAGCCCCCTATTGCTCCTTATTTCAAATCCCCCTATACATTACTGAAGAAATCCTTTTCAACGCAGCAATAACCTCGTATCCGGAACTTAATGCTACTTTACTTTCAGAAAATGCAGTGACCTCTTTCATACTAGAAACGTTTAACACCCTTATCACCACACTTCCAAGACAACTCATAGACCAAATTTTCTTTATGGATACACTTACAACAGGCAAAAAGATCACCACCTATTGGCTGCCCCATGGATCTTCTGATAAGCAGAATTTGAGCGCACTATTTATGGAAGATCACCTCCTTATCTATGGTAATAAAATGAAAGAGATGCTCCCTTCTGCGGTAAGAAAAAATGTCACAATGATTGGTAATTTTCGTTATGAATACTATAAAAAACATAAAAATTTCTACGAGGTTTTTATGAAGAAAACCTGTCCGGAGCTTTTTGAGCGGGAAAATTTTCTATATGCTCCAAGTTGGGAATCAGATTCTATTATCCCTTGGGTAGAAAGGCTCATTGAAAAAAAACCAAAAGAGGTAAATCTTTTCATCAAGCTTCATCCAAATACTTACCAGCACCCAACCGGCGATGTGTTGATGGAAAAATACAAAAGCCAACCACAAATCTATTTCATTAAAGATTTCTTCCCAATTTACCCACTTATTTCTCATATCTCAAAACTATACACAGATATAAGTTCTATCGGTTATGATTTTCTTACTTTTAATAGACCCATCCTATTTACCTCAAAAGAGGAAAGCCCCTTACATAAATGTGGTACAGAAGTTTCTTTAAATAACCCTTATCCAGTAACAGACATAAATAAGCACTCAGAGCAAAGAGAGTTGCTCTACAAAGAAACCTTCATGTAAAACTGCTTTACAAACTTGAAAGAGGTGGTAAAATGGTTACTTTTCGTAAATCAGAGAATTCAGGTAAGCAAATCTTTGCCTTAAGGTCACAAGAAACCGCCCCCTCCTTCATAGAGGTAACATCGGTCACAAAAGCGACAAGTAACCCTTTCGGAAAAACCCCATCCATTCCCGAGGTGACTAAAGCATCACCTACGCGAAATAATGGTACAGAAGTTTCTGCATGGATCGATCTTGGCGCACCCTCTTCATCGCCAAAATCATAGTTAAAGCCTGTCCCTTGAAGAGTAAAGCTTCTAGATCTCCAAACAGGGTGACTACTTCCAGATAAAAAGCCTTTTCCAAGAAATTCTGAAGTATCTTCCTCTCTTTGCAAGTGAATATAACGATTTAACTCCGTTATTAAATCGGCCGATCTTTTTGATTCTTCGAAAGAGAGTACATCTTTTAATTTCAAACACTGATTTTGAATATATATATTTTGTTCATAGCCACGTACGATGCGAACAGCAGGGGTAAGCCTTGAATCGGTAATCAATCGTACTAAACTTTTATGTTTATCCACCTTTTCAATCACACCAATTAAGTGATCTCCAAAGATCACAGGACTATCCACGGCTACAATTTCTTTTTTTAAAAGCTTATCTAAATCAAGAAGATCATATCATCAATTTATTAGAAAAATGCCAAAAATATGAGGAAAAAGAAGGCTCTGCCTTCACC
>CAMCSI010000109.1 GCA_945877885.1 Chlamydia trachomatis | reverse complement strand
TGATATACCTTATGCAATAGGTGTCATTTTAGGGGTCATTATCATCATCCCTTATTTGTTCATTGGCGGTTATGTAACGCTTGCGTGGACTGATTGTTTTCAGGGTATATTTCTTCTCATTGCGATCCTTCTTGTTCCCCTATCTGCTTTTTTCCTATTAGGTGTATCATTTAACGATATCATCACCCCTTCTGTGCTTGCTGGCTCCTCTAAGGGACATGGCTTCTTTTATTCAATAGTTGAAATGCTTTCTTGGGGTCTTCCTTATTTTGGCCTTCCTCATATTTTAACAAAGTTTATGGGTATATCTGATGTCAAAGAGATGTCAAAGGCAAAATGGGTGGGAATCTCCTGGCAGGCGATAGCACTTATTGCAGCCACAGTGATTGGATTAATTGGGGCAGTTTTATATGAAAAGGGCTCGATTAACCCAGAATTCATCTTCATCTCCATGACCACTTCGATGTATCCTGCATTTTTATCGACATTCATTTTATGTGCAATTCTTGGAGCCACCATCACCTGTATGGACTCTCAGATTTTAGTGGTTGCCACCTCTCTTGCAGAAGATTTATACAAAAAGATTTGTAGAAAAAACGCCTCTTCTAATGAACTTGTTCTTGTGACAAGAGTTTCTATATTTATTGTAGCTTTTATTTCCTGTTGCATAGCACTTACCTCAAAAGGATCAATCATGTCACTTGTAAGCTATGCTTGGTTTGGTCTTGGTGCCTCTTTTGGGCCAGTTGTCCTTTTCTCCCTTTACAGTAAATCAACAACAAGGGCAGGGGTTATTGCAGGTCTTATCACAGGTTGCACAAGTGCAGCGATATGGCCTCTTCTTCCCCTACCCTTTGACATCCCATCGATGGTACCTTCCTTCCTACTAAGCGTAATTGCGATAAGACTTTTCTCTCTTAGATTTATAAAACCTTAGCCGCTAAAGCTGCAAGTTTTGATCTTTCCGTATGCTGAAAATAGATAGAACCAAATAGATCGTATCTTTTCATTTTTCCAACGGTATAGACAAGACCATTTGAGTCTCTATCAAGATAAGGATTATCGATTTGAGTAGGATCCCCAAGAATAACAATTTTCGTATTTTCTCCCACCCTAGAAATAAGCGTCTTTAGCTCATGCGGAGTTAAGTTTTGAGCCTCATCGATGATGATATAGCAATTGCTGAACGATCTTCCTCTCATATAGGTGATTGCTTCAACTTGAAATTTATCACTTTCTAAGATCCATTTTTTAGTCTCTTGACCATCTTCCCCACCTGACTCACAGATATAATCCAAATTATCAAAAAATGGTGCAAGCCATGATTGTAATTTTTCCTCTTTAGAACCGGGTAAAAAACCAATATCCTTACCAAGCGGCATAATGGATCTTGCAATGATGATTCTACTATAAACATTATCATCAAATACTTTCTGAAGACCCGCAGCAAGCGCAAGTAACGTTTTACCAGTTCCTGCATTTCCAATAAGGGAGACAAGCTTTACCCCGTCGCGTAAAAGTAAATCAAGGGCACATTTTTGCTCTACATTTCTTGGTTTTACCCCCCACACATTTTGCCTACCTTTAAGTAAAGGTTCTAGCTTATTTTCTTTAGCATTAACCTTAACAACAGCAGAGGAATTTTCCTCCCCTTTTAAAACTAAATAGGAGTTTGGAAAATATTCTCCATCTGGAATGGCGATTTCCCCTTCTCTATAAAATGTATCTATAAGATCTTTTGGTACATCTATATGAAAAATTCCCTTGTAGAGAGTATCATAGGTCTCTTGTGATCCATTAAAACTCTCTGTATTTAGTCCAATTGTTTCGGCAATAATTTTTGTTACTGGATCTTTTGAAACAAGCATCAAATCATGACCCTCTTCCCTGAGCTGATAAGCACTTGATAAAAGGCGATGTCTTGCTCTATCTGGAGCAAGACCCATTAACGCTTCGTTCGTTGCATTTTGATCTTGTTCTAGTATGATTTTAAATGAGCCTCCACCTTCAAATTCCACCCCTTTTTGGATATCTCCTTGCTTTGCCACCGTATCTATAAATTTCATCGCAGATCTTGCATTTTTCCCAATTTCTCCATGCATAGATTTTTTTCGATCTAGCTCTTCAAGTACTACACTAGGTAATACAATGTCATGCATCCTATAATGATGAAACGCTGACGGATCGTGCAATAAAACACTTGCATCTAAAAGACAAGACTTTTTAACCATTAAAACTCCAAGGGTTAGGTTTATTAAAAGAATTTATATTTTGCTGAAAAAAGAAATGATACCGGTAATATAGCAGAAAAAGCTCTCACATTTTTGTTATTTCTAAATTTTTGTTATGCTCTTTTTTAAAATCCTCTGCAATGTTTTTTTTATTTTTTGAAAAGTAATTGACTATCTTGTTAAGAGGATGCAAAATGAGTGGAAAATAGGGTGACAACAATGAAATTTATATCTAATCTTTTAAGCAGGTGGGGAATAGGCAAGCCCTACAACGATATTTATACTTTTGTGATATCTTTAGTGATCGTATTTTTATTAGCTTATTTAGCGCACATTTTATTTAAAATCTACCTAAGCAAGCAGTTAAATAAATACCTGGAGAAAAAATCCACCTACATTGCAAAATCGATCAGTGAAAGCAGATTGGTGCACAGGTTTTCTCACTTAGTTCCGGCAATCATCATATACAGAACGATTTCGTTTTTAAACAGCCCATCTTTATCCATAGATACAACCATTATTAGATTTATAGAAGCTACCATGCTTTTATATATTCTAATTGCCTGCGTTCTAGTGTTTAACTCCATTGTTTCCATCACAGAAACCGTTTATAAGTATCAAAAAGGGAGCAAAAGACGCTCTATTAAAAGCTATTTGCAAATTATCCGCATATTGATTTACATCATAGCTATTATCGTAGCAGTTTCTGTTATACTTAATAAATCCCCCCTAGTACTTTTTACCGGTCTTGGTGCGTTAGTAGCTGTTTACTCTTTTGTGTTTAAAGATACCATTTTAGGCTTTGTAGCAAGTGTGCAGCTTGCCTCTTATGATATGGTTCGTGAGGGTGATTGGATTATGATGCCAAAATATGGCGCAGATGGTGATGTGATCGAAATCTCCTTAAACACCGTTAAAATTCAGAATTTTGACAAAACAATCACTACAGTACCAACCGCCTCCTTGCTTGCAGAAGGTGTTACAAACTGGCGCGGAATGGAAGAGTCTGGATCAAGGAGGATTAAACGTTCCTTTAACCTAGATATGGACTCGATTAAATTTTGCGATGATGTACTTTTTGCAAAATTAAGCAAAATCGAACTTTTAAAAGAATACATCAAGGAAAGACAAGATAAACTAGAGGCTCTTAATAACGTCTCTGAAGATACTGATATAACCGCCGCTATCAATGAGCAAAGATTAACAAATACCTCCCTATTTAGAGCCTACTTACGTACCTATGTAAGAAATCACCCCCATCTTCATAAAGAAAGAATTTCTCTGATACGCTACCTAGAACCAGGTGAATTGGGTCTTCCTTTAGAGATCTATGTGTTTACAAATGTCACACAATTAGTACGCTATGAAAGTATACAAAGTGATATATTCGATCATATACTAGCCTCTGCTAAACTCTTTGATGTTGTTATATACCAAAGATAATCAAGGGTTTATGAAAAAAATAAGCAGATGAGTCTCTCAACTGCTAAATTCGAGTTGACTTTCTTAGGTTCTTTGTTTATACTAAAGGTAATATAGTAATAAGGAGATAACATGAAAATTAACGAACGTATCTTATCTATCCCCCCATATATTTCAACTTCTTGGGATAATGTGGCCTCCATTTTAATGAATCACGAAAATGCCCTAGAAATCATCCTTCACACGGGGATAAAAGTTATCCTTTCAAACCTCTCTAATGAGATAATCGAAAAAATCTTTGATTTTCATGTCAAATCTATGGAGTCATCTAGGGATCATTTACTTCCAAATCAATTTGGTTTAAACCTTGGTAAAGGTGGAATTGTTTTATCAGGAATGGAAAATTTCACAGGCATGATGCAACATGACCCAAGTCAAAGCAATGCCCCTTCTCTACCTTTTGAAATTCTATCTAAAATAGCTGAAATGGGCAAAGCTATTGGAGTAGATGCAGAAACCTTTAATATTCCCGAAGGAGAACCGAATTGCAATTGTCCCTATTGTCAAATTTCAAAAGCAATTCACGGTATAAAATCTATTGATCAAAATTTAAATGCTCCCGATTTAGAAGAGGTGACTAAGGAAGAATTAACTTTTAGAGAATGGGATATTGTTCAGAAAAATGATAAACTTTATGACGTCTTAAACCCATTAGATAAAACAGAGAAATATTCTGTATATCTTGGCGATCCAATTGGATGTACCTGCGGAAAAAATAACTGCGAACATATTCTTGCTGTTTTAAAAAG
>CAMCSI010000108.1 GCA_945877885.1 Chlamydia trachomatis | reverse complement strand
TTAATTAAAAAGTACATTGTAAAAGTATGTCTAATATTTTTCAACAATTTTCTATTTTGGAACTAAACGTTTTTTCGTCTCAATGTGTAGCTCATCTAATTGATGATCAGAAACTCTTGAAGGGCAAGACATCATAAGATCTGAAGCTTTTTGTGTTTTTGGAAAAGCGATTACATCACGTATAGATTCAGCCCCAGTTAATAGCATCATAATACGGTCGAGACCAAAGGCTATGCCTCCATGAGGTGGCGCTCCGTATGATAGTGCCTTAGTCAAAAAGCCAAATTTTTCCTCTGTTTCTTCATTGGTAAGATTTAAAAGAGTGAAGATTTTTTTCTGTAATTCCTCATAATGAATTCTTATAGATCCACCCCCTAGCTCTAAACCATTTAGCACAAGATCGTAAGCATCAGAGCGTACTTCTAATGGGTGAGAGTCAAGTAAATGAATATCAGCCTCTAGTGGGGAGGTGAATGGATGGTGCACAGATGTTAAGGCTTTTGTTTCTTTATCTTGATCAAAAAGTGGAAAATCCATCACCCAAAGAAATTTTAAATCTCCCTTTTTGATCAATTGTAGTTTGTCTGCAAGGTGTCTTCTAAGATGGTCAAGAGATTGATAAACGATAGATTTTTCAGCTGCTGCAAACAGGATTAGATCTCCAAGGTTTGTCTCACAAGTGACTTGAAGCTCTTTTTGCAAGCTTTCATCAAAAAATTTCACTATATTTGAGGATAACCCTTCTTCCGTGACTTTCATCCACGCAAGACCTTCTAAGCCAAACTGTTTGCAAAAGATAGCAAGATCATCGATCTCTCTTCTTGATAAAGAGGCGCCATTTGGTACTGTTATCGCACGAATAATATGATGCTGCTCTAGAGCTGTTTTAAAGATTGAAAAAGTAGATTTTTTAGCAATTTCTTCAACGTTCACAAAAGCCATACCAAATCTTAAATCAGGTTTATCGGTGCCATATTTTTCCATGCAATCTTTGTAGTTATATCGATCAAATGGGGTTTTTAAATCGATCCCTTTGCACTCTTTCCAAAGTCGTTTAATCATTCCTTCGCCTAAGCTGATAATATCTTCATGAGTGTTAAAGCTCATTTCGATATCAATCTGGGTAAATTCAGGCTGTCTATCTGCTCGTAAATCTTCATCACGAAAGCAACGAGCAATTTGGAAATATCGATCCATTCCTGCAATCATGAGCAGTTGCTTATAGATTTGAGGCGATTGCGGCAATGCGTAGAAGTGGCCAGGGTGAACTCTTGAGGGAACAATATAATCTCTTGCGCCTTCTGGGGTCGACTTTGTTAAAATAGGTGTTTCAATTTCTAAAAATTGATTTTCTGTAAGGTAATTTCTTACTAAATTGGTTGCCTTTGAGCGCATAATCAACGTGTTTTGAAGCTCTTTTCTTCGTAAATCCAAATACCTGTAGGTTAATCTGAGCTCATCTTGCACCTCTATAGTTTCATCAGCAATAGAAAAAGGAGGGGTTGGGCATTTTGAATTAATGGCTAAAGAGGTTACTTCTACTTCGATTTTACCAGTTGCTAAATTCGGATTGCTCATCCCTTCACCACGAGGCCTTACTTTCCCACCAATTTGAATGACCCACTCACTTCGTAATATTTCTGCCGCTTTATGAGTCTTTGGGTCAATGGTTGGATCAAATACGATTTGAGTGATTCCATAACGATCTCTTAAGTCTATGAAAATTAAACCGCCATGATCACGCCGTCTATTTACCCATCCAGATAAGGTGACGTGCTTTCCTGCATCATCTATAGTTAGTTCATTTAAGTGGTGGGTTCTTCTATGGGTAGGTTTCATATCTTTCTCGCTAGTTAAGGTTGTATGACAATGGCTGGGAAGAGATTTTAGAAAGCCAAGAACTAAAGGCTGTTAACGCTATAGATTCTTCCTCTCTTGTATGCAAATTTTTTATTTTACATACCCCAAGCTTTAGTTCTTCTTCCCCAAGGATAATAGCATATCGGGCCATTTTTTCGCTTGCTTTCTTTAATCCAGACTTAATCGAGCTATCATAATGACATTCTGAAGAAAGGGACCTATGGCGAGCCTGAAAAGCAAACGTTGTTTGCATTTTTTTACACTCATCATTAAGTCCGATGAAATAACAGACCAGAGGCTCTTTTTTTTCAAAGGAAATTCCTGATTCTAACAAATATTGAATTACTCGCTCCATACCAATGCCAAAACCAATTCCTGGAAGATCTTTTCCCCCCAAATCCTTTACGAGTCCATCATATACACCGCCACCACCAAGGGAGTTTTGGGCAAATCCATGATCATCTCTCACCACTTCAAATACTGTATCTGTATAATAATCAAGGCCGCGAACAAGAAGTGGGTCTACTTTATAGGAAATTCCAAGACGATCAAGCCCAACAAGTACAGCGCTAAAATGGGATTTTGCCTCACTGTTAAGATAATCCAAGATAATTGGAGCCCCTTTGATAAGCGTTATATCCTGAGGGTCTTTAGAATCTAAGATCCTTAATGGGTTTGTGGTAAGTCTTCGTTTGCTGTCATCGGATAATTGATCTTTAAAGGAAGAAAAATAACCCACTAATTCTTTGGAGTAGACTTCTCGACATTGTTTAGAGCCAATGCTGTTAATAAGTAAGGTGGTTTTAGAAAGACCTAACATTTTGAAAAAATGATCGAGCATAGAAATCACTTCAATATCTATAAAAGGGCTTTTTTCCCCAATTACTTCGATACCAAATTGATTAAACTGTCTATAACGCCCCTTTTGCGCGCGATTATAGCGATAGCAAGAGCCTAAATAATAAAGTTTTGAAAGTCGCTCTTCCATGCCACCATTTTCAATGTAGGCACGAATGACAGGTGCGGTAAGTTCTGGTCGAAGGGATAAAGAGCGCCCCTTTTTATCTAAAAAGGTATACATTTCTTTGCTTACTATATCACTTTCCTCGCCCGAAGATCTTGTAAAAATTTCTGTATATTCAAAAGAAGGAGTAACCACTTCTTCAAATCCGTAAAGAGCGGTAAGCTTTCGAATAATTTTATCTATTTGTTGCCAGATGAACGGATCTTGCCAAGGCTCTTTCGCTTTTGGATATCTATCATAGCAACCTTTTACACAGTTTTTTAACATAGTTAAAGATTCTATGACAAAATTGTATAGGTGTAAAGGCCGTTTTTAGTGAGGATATAGGATCATAAGAAGCAGGTGATCGATTTGCTCTTTCCAAAGAGCTAAAGAGCATACCGTCCCATTACGGATAAAGTCTTGGTGTAAGGAATGGAGCATTTTTAAATAGGGGATAGGGAACCAATCTTGCATTTCCTTTGTATTTAAATAGTAGCCAAGTGTCTTACCTTCTTTATCTCCATAAATTTCCATGGAATGGATAAGCTCATTTAATGGGATAAGGTATTCAGGCCCATGCTTTTGACCCTGTCTTCTTTTGACAGAGAGGGTGAGAAATGTCCATGTGGAAGAAAGACTTTTGATAAATTCAATATTTTTTGATTGATCAGCACTTGCAAGTGCTAATAAATGGTGGGATAAAGTAGCAATAAGTGTATAAAGCTCTCGCTCTCCCGGGGTTAAATGTGATAAATCTACCCCTTTTTCTATAGATGTTTTTTCTAAAAGATTATACATGATGCTTGCGTAGAGAAGTTTAAGTGAATCTATGGGCTGATCATTATAAAGGATAGATTTTTCCGAATCTGATTTATCCCCATGTACGGGTTCTATTTCATTGGTATTTATAGAGTAAGGATCTTTTTCATCCGCAGCAGAGATATTTGTTTTTTTATAGATTTCACTCATACTTCTATATATAGATTCTTTAAACATGGGTGGTCAAGAGGAAATTTCCAAGGGCCAGCTCTATGAAAAATAGTTGACATTTTGAAAAAGTGAGGGTAAAGTTGACCATATTTTATTGTAAGGTGAGAGAAATGTTATTTTTTAAAAACCTGAATATGTTCCAAAACGCTCCTACTATAGAGAGAATTTGTAATGCCTCTGTAATTGATAGGGAGTATAGCTACTGGCGATTACGAACATTTTATTCTATGTATTTAGGGTATGCGTTTTTCTACTTATCAAGAAAAAGTTTTACTTTTGCGATGCCTTTGATGATTTCGCAGATGGGTTTTACTCATGCAGATCTTGGTATTTTAGGAAGTGTTTTATACATTACCTATGGGGTTTCTAAATTTTTTAGCGGAATCATGAGTGATCGCTCAAATCCTAGATATTTTATGTCTATTGGTCTTATCCTCACAGGTGTATTAAATATTTTATTTGGCCTTTCTTCCTCTTTACTATTTTTTTCCCTCTTTTGGGGGTTAAATGGGTGGTTTCAAGGTTGGGGTTGGCCTCCGTGTGCGAGGTATTTAACCCATTGGTATGCAAAAAGTGAGAGGGGAAGTTGGTGGGGACTCATGAGCACTTCCCATAATCTGGGGGGCGCTGCAGCACCTGTGATTGTCTCTTTAGTGGCAAGTTTGTATGGATGGCG
>CAMCSI010000107.1 GCA_945877885.1 Chlamydia trachomatis | reverse complement strand
TATCTCTGGAGGAATGAGAAAAAGAGTGAGTATTGCACGCGGATCGATTTATAAGCCAAAATATATCTGTTATGATGAACCAACCACTGGTTTGGATCCAGTTACTGCTCTTGCTATTGCTCAATGTATTGAACAGCAACAAGATGAGCTTAAGGGGACAACCATTGTTGTATCTCATGATATCCCTACCACCTTGAAAATAGCTGATAGAATTGCGTTACTTGATAATGGTAAAGTGGAGGT
The DNA here is from genome assembly GCA_945877885.1 of Chlamydia trachomatis. Lineage (GTDB taxonomy): Bacteria > Chlamydiota > Chlamydiia > Chlamydiales > 2-12-FULL-49-11 > JAJACQ01. Next base: position 4,504 of record CAMCSI010000107.1, on the reverse strand, counting down.
ATGCGCCGATCCCCTCACCTTTATGAGGGCAGATCACCCTATTATTCATCAATTTAACATAACCATTGGTCATGATTTGTCTTTAATAGAAAGATCCAAACGAGGTAATCATGGTTAAATCAATGAAAAACCTTTTGATTGGTCTTTTTGTCTTTATCGGCGTTTTTTTAATTGTTGGAATGATCCTATTTATTAAACCAAGCATTGGGGATGGAAAACAAGTTCTAAATGTTCGGTTTAATAATATGGCAGGAATTCAAGTGGGCACCAGAGTAACCCTTGCGGGTAAACCAATTGGTGAGGTAGAAGAAATTCATCAAATTGCAAATGCACGTCAAAATGCTGTTGGCTCTTTTGGAAAGGTATTTCCTTTCGTCCTTACCTTATCTATCGATTCTTCAATAAAAGTCTTTTCAACCGACAAATTTACAGTACAAACACAAGGGCTTTTGGGAGAAAAGTATATTGCAATTATACCTCAGCCACAGCGTCCTGGGCAAATTTCCACCTTATTGAATGAAAAAGATATCATTTATGCAGATTCTACAGATCTTTTTGAAAGTGCAGTGAATGAATTTGGTGCTTTATCTGAAAAAATAGAAAACACCTTGGAAAAAGTGATGCAATGGATGGATAAGTATGGGGATAACCTTGGTGGTACTATTACAAACATTGGAATCCTTGCCTCAAACCTTTCCAAAACTGTCAAAGATGTAAATGATTCAAATATAGTAGCCTCTATAAAAAAATTAACAGATAACTTCTCATCAGCAATTTCACAAATCGATGCAGCCTTATTTAAAATGCACGAAGATGACTTTTTTAACTCCATCTCTATGATTGCAAAAAACGTAAATTCCATCACCTATGATATTGCCTGTGGAAAAGGAACTATTGGAAAGCTTGTCACAGATGATGAATTTTACCTTGATGTCTCATCGATTTTAAGTAAAGCAAACACAATGATGAATGATATCAATCAATATGGGGTATTGTTTCAATATAGTAAGGCCTGGCAAAAAGAGCGTATAAATCTAATGGCAAAAGCCAATTCAATTAAAGATCCAAAAGCTTTTGGCGCCCAAATTAACCATGATGTCGATACCATGCTTACTACTTTACAAAGAATGAATATCCTTACAGACCGCTTCTCCTCCTCTGAGCTTGCATCAAATCCGAAATTTCAGAAAAAGTTTTTAGAATTTATGACTTTGCTTAAATCCCTTCAAGATAGAGTGACTCTTTACAATCAAGAGCTCTATCAACTAAGAGAAAATGACGGCACGGTTAAAAAAAGCCCTTGTGAGAGGTCCTGTGAGTGAATCAAGATTAAAAAAGGGATTTTTACTAGCTGCATCCCCTGAAATGCAAGATCCCCTTAATTTTAAAAGTGTTGTTCTTCTTTGTGAACATACAGCAGCTGGATCTTTTGGCCTAATGATCAATAAACCCCTTGAGATAGATGCCACAATTGATGCTGAAATCATGACAGAACTTTCTCACCCAAATGTGCATCTACGACTTGGTGGCCCGATGAGACAAGGGCAGATGATGCTTTTACACACTGATGATAGTAAAAAAGATCAAATGCTAAATATCAGTAATGATATCTTTCTAGGTGGAGATATGAGCTTTTTGCAACAATCTCTTTCTGAAAAAGCCTCAAATAATTTGATCCTTTGCTTTGGCTATCTTGGCTGGGGCTTTGGTGAACTTGAAAAAGAAGTTGCAGAGGGACTTTGGTGCCTTTATCCTGCTAATAGCGATCTTATTTTTAATACAGAACCAAAAAAAGTTTGGGCAAGTGTGTTAAAAAATATCGGTGGAAAATATAGCTCTTATGCCATGCTTCCTGATGATCTTTCTGCAAATTAACGCCTCCAGATATGGACTCTTAGAGATTTATCAATAAAAAATTCATATTTCCTTTACAGTTAATGTAAATATTTGATATTTTGTTTTTTTGTTCGACAATAAGAACAGATAAACAAATTAAAAGGAGCAAAATATGATGAGTAATGCAATAGAAAGACAACTACCTGAATTAACGTTTGATGATTTGACAAAAACAATAGGTAATCTTGCTGAAGAAGTAACCGGTGCACTATCTGAAAGAGTATCATTAATTATACGTGGAGATAAAACTATTTCATGCAATAGAGCAAACGTAATGCAACTTTTAGCACTTTGTAATGCAAAGATTCCTGTAGCACCTAAAGAAAGAGGGGAAAAGATTAAAGAAGAAGGGACAGAAAAACTAAAAAAATATCAACTAATTTTTGAAGGGAATGCTAATCTTCTTGATACTACAAAAAAAACCCTTGAATATATAGCTTTTGCAACTACTTTTTTCTCTGAAACTATGATAGACAATCAAACTACCTTAAGCGCAAAAAGAAAAGCACAAGTTGAGAAAGATAAAGCAAATGAAAAAGTAACTGTATGTAAAAACATGCTTAGTTTTCTAGCTGAGCAAAAAGGCATGGCTACAGCTATGCAAATCACCACCCAGCATAATAGAGAAGGTAGAAAGGGTGAAATTTATCAACTTAAACAACTAGAAGTTGCATTAGCTCCAGCAAAAACCTGGGGCGGCTTAGTAACTGGTGGACTCGGATGGTTATGGAATAGAGGTGGGAGTAAACCTACTGAAGTTTCAACTCCGGTAGAAGGTGGTGCCCCCGCTGCCGCTGAGGATTTCCCTACAGAGGGAGTTGAAAAACAAGCTTCCACAGAAATACCTAATGTTGAGGTTGTTACAGTAAGTGCTATACCTACAAGACTAAGTTTTAAAGATGCAGTAGACCAATCTCAGGCTACTACTTCACAACAGGGTGAGAGACCACGGATTGCTGTAAAAAGAAATCTTGTGAAACCTAAATAGAAAAATAAAAATTCCCCCATGCAGCGTAAGTAAAAATTACGCTGCATTTTTTTATGCTACATAGCGATCTACAGCGATATCTTGGTATTCTTTACCAAAAAGTGTTTGAATGCTAGATCGTATTTTTTGTTTATCAAGCTCAAGTTCTGCAGTAACCACAGAAAGCATGCTTATGGATCTACTAATTACGGAAAGATGTGGCACCCTTTCTCGCACAATGAGTGCTGATGAGTAGATCATCTCCATCATAAACTCCTCTTCTTCCACCTTCCAGGAGCAAGATTTGGATAACGATTTTAAAAAGGCAAACATGGAGGCAATAGAAAGAGAGGATAAATCCACTCCATCTTTTGCGGAAAAGGCGACGTAGTCGTAATTTCCTAATTCCATAAAATATAAGTAGAGCATATGGTAGACAATTTCTATAAAATCTAGCCTGTTTTTTCTTGATAGATGATTTTTATCGCCGAAAAATACTAAGTGCACTTCCTGGATCATTTTTTTGCAAAAGCGGGCAAAATTTGCTCTATCCATTTTCTTTGGAAAACAGTACCCGCAATCCTCTTCCCCTTCCAGCTGTTTTAGAAAAACCTTTTTAAAATCTTGCGCACTTTCAACGGTAAGGTACATATCTGATTGATTATAAAACTCTGTATGTTTTGGAAGTGTGATGGTAGTAAGAGCAATCCCAAGTTCCCCATCAATAGCTGCTTTTTCAAGCACATTTGCTCTGGCGTATTCTTTCCAAGAGGTTCTATCTTGGAAACTTATGAGTAAAAGCTTTTTCTGACAGTCGATCAATCCTCGCAAAAACCCTGTAAACTCAAAGCAAAGATTTGCTGAGTCGATATTTGCTTGCATGGTTGGGGAGGGGGTTTTTAAAAAATTAATTTGCTTATCCCCTGTAGAAAGAATAAAATAATTACCTGGAAAATCGCCCTGGATAATTGGATCAAATTCCATAAAGGCTTCAGCTTCATTCAAGATATCCAGCACCTTAAACAGCGGACCATTTGGACATTTGCTAAGAACGCTTGCTAAAATCTCATAATCATTTAATAGTGCATTCCATAATGCTGTAGAAGATCTGCTGCTTTTTTTTACAAGCTTTTTCCCCTCCCCTAACATCTTATCAAGAAGCGCTGTAGTCTCGGAAGAATTTATATAAGAGGTGTAAATAACCATACAAATTCTATGCAGTAAATTTAGAAGATTTCGATAAAACTCTTCCTCTGGCGGGTTATCTATATAATTTCTATAGTCTATGGAAGAAAGCGCTAGGCGTATGTTAGTTTGAAAGTCTTTAAAATAGCCAGAAACACTTTTTCCTGTGGTAATTTTTAGTTGATTTTTTACATTAGCAGCAAGGAGCAGAGCCATCGCCCCCCGAAAGACGTTTTGAACTAAAGGGTCATCTTTATGCTTTCCTGCGGTCTTAAAAACCTCATCTAATTCACTACGAAGGCGATCCTTCATCTGCTTGCACAAATGAAAAGCTATATCATCTTTTAACAAAGGAACTTTTGTTAAAGGGTCAAAGGTAGTAAAGCCGCTAATAATTTGATCAAAATCTGCCACCAGCCGAATATGTCTTGCTAAACTCATATTGTAGAATTTTCC
>CAMCSI010000106.1 GCA_945877885.1 Chlamydia trachomatis | reverse complement strand
CCACCGCTCCGAAGAAAATCAATGCATAAGGAACGATCTGACTTTGAATGCTCTTACTTTTCATCATACCAAACCCAATCACCGCAATTAACACCATTCTTATGGCAAGAATTAGAAATTGAAAAGAGGAAAACATGCCCCAGGCCATCCCAGTGTTTTCAACATAGGCTAAATCAAAACAGACAAAAGGAAGAATATTAAAATGCACCGATACATTTCCTAATAAAATTGCTGAAGAAAGGGTAAAAACCACCTTCTTTAGTAGCATATCTAACAGAAAAAAACCAAAAACAAGCCAAAGCATCACCGATTTTTTCATTGAATCACATCCACTAAGGCATTCATCAACTCATTTTTATCTTTAAATCTGCGATAAACACAGGCAAATCGTACATAAGCAATGGTGTCTAAGTTACAAAGTTTTTTCATGATCAACTCACCAATTTTTAACGAGTCAATTTCCCTTACCCCGCTTGCCATAATTTCCATCGCCACATCTGCAGCAATGGCAAGTACCTGATCATGAGAAATGCGTGTGTGCCTACAAGCATTTTCTAGCCCTGCAACAAGCTTTTCCTGCTTAAACTCTTCAAAGCTACCACTTCTTTTTTTAACCTGAATCGTTAAATCAACCGATTCAAATGTAGTAAACCTTTTTTCACAATCTAAGCACTCCCTTCTACGTCTAACAGAATTAGAATCAGGCTGATTTCTAGAATCTGTCACTTTCGTCTCTTCAAAACCGCAATAAGGGCACTTCATCAAAACTCCAAAGTATATTTTAAACTATTGTATCAAACACCCTTTTATCCTTCAACGTCATATGCATACTCTTATTGACGATTAATATTTTAGTGACTTTCCTAAGTAAGGAGGATATTTACACTACATTGGACATAATGCGCTGAGGGGTTCAACGCGCCAGGATAGGAGATCAATATGTCGTCATAAACTTTATAAGGCATTTTTCCAGTGCATTCATCTAAATAGACACACTTTGTATTACCAGGTCCTGCAAAAACTATTTCAGCTTTTAGGGAGCGCTTTACTATGTGGTCAAATAGCGCCAACAACCCTACAGTTAGGATAGAACCTAAAATATAACCAATGTATGATAAAATTTTTAATGCTGAGCTCTCCATTTTACCTATCGAGGCAATCAGCGAGGTTCCAATAATTGGCTTACTTGCATAAATATTTAAATTACTTGGAAAATCTATTCCGTTAATTTTACTACCTCTATCTGAAATAAACATTATTACCCTCTTTTTTTATAAATCTTAATTACTAAATATAATAATACCATTTTATTACAAATTGAATCAATTGTTAATTAAAAATACATTTTAATAATAAAAATATTTTTGATTTATAAGTGATCTTTCTATATTGATTTTGGTTCACCTTAAATTACAATCGTCGATTTATAAAAATTTTTAAAAATTTAAAAATTTTCCTATCTAATTTAGGCACTCTCAAAACAAATAGATCTTTATTTTAATGATTTTTTGTGCTAAGATAGATCATTAATTTTTTAATAGGTTGATCGATGAAGAAACTCGGACTTGCTTTATTATGTATCGTCTCCTCCTGCGGGCTTATAAAAGAGAGCGTAAAAACAGATCTTTCAAAGCCACTTGTCATTGTTAGCGCCTCCCCTTACATCAAGATCGTAAAGGAAATTGCCGGCGATACTTTTTCTGTACGCTCAATCATCCCTCCTGATGTGGATCCTCATAATTATGAGCCCTCCCCAAAAGATATGGGACCTTTATCCCATACAGCCCTTTGGATTCAAGTGGGGGAAGAATTTGAATACCTTTTAGAAAAAAGGCTAAAGGAGACCACCCCTTCCATCAAAATTTTAAATCTTCCTTCCATTACTAAGGTGTTACACTCTTCTTGCAAGCACCATAATCATGATCATGGCCGTTGCAATGATGCTGTCGATACCCATTATTGGCTTGACCCTCTAACAGTGATTAGTCAAGCAAAGGCCATCACTGAGCAGCTCATTACCATAGAGCCGGCAAAGGCCTCCTATTTTAAAGACAATCTTGCGAAAATGACCCAAAACCTTAATACGCTAAATAAAGAGCTCACTAAAAAGCTTGCCCCTTTTCATGGTGATGCCTTTTTAACTACACATAAAGCCTATGGCTATTTTTGCAATCGGTATCATTTAGGGCAAACTGGTATTGAAGCTGATGATGGTAAAGAGATGCGATCAAAAGATATCCATAAAGTGGTGGAATGGGCAAAAGCTAATAAAGAGAATTTAATTGTCATTTTAACTCAGCCTCAACATGTAAACCGAGCAGCTCAAACTATTGGGAAAACGTTAGATCTTCCTTTGATTTCTGTAAATCCTTACGAAGAAGACTACATTTTAACAATCAATACTTTGGCAGATATCACGGTGAAATATGGCAAAAAATCCCAGACTAATTAGATCTTTTCATTTATCAAGATCCACTATATCATCATTTAGTAAAAAAATTGGTGAATGAATGACTTTTCCTGCCATTGAATTAAACGATGTATCCTTTAACTACGACCGCAATGAAGCACTAAAACATGTGAGTTTTGCGCTCAAAGAGCATGGTTTTTATATTTTTTTAGGTCCAAACGGCGGGGGAAAAACTACCCTTGTTAAGCTCATAATGGGCATTATTTCTCCAAAAAGTGGATCATTAAACGTCCATGGAGGTCATCCTAAAATTCGGCGTAATCATTTTGGTTATATCCCTCAAAAACTGCATTTTGATCCAATGTTTCCCCTTTCACTCTTTGATTTTGTTAGACAAGGTCTTTTGTCCGAATTACCCTGGCATGGCATTTGGCCTAAGCATACCTTTGAGCAAACAAAAGCTATTTTAAAAAAGTTTAATTTAGAAGAGCTACACTCTCGCTCTATTGGGGAACTCTCAGGCGGTCAGCTTCAACGGGCAATTATTGCAAGGGCTCTTGTATCTGATCCAGATATACTCATTTTAGATGAGCCATTGTCAGGACTTGATCATGCTTCGGCAAAAAATATTATCCGATTAATCGACGAGATGAAAGGCAAAAAAACCATTATTTTAATCACCCACGTGATCACACATTTATTAAAGAAGGCCGACACAGTATTTATGGTTGAAAAGACAGTATTTCCAATTAAACATGACGCTATTTGTAAACATATGGAACTTGGCCTTTTCCATTCAGAAGAGGAAGGATGTGATCATGAATGATTCTTTTTGGACAGCTCTCACCACTAACCCATTTTTGCAAATGGCTTTATTTGCCGCACTTTTGGCATCCATTGCAAGTGGCATCATGGGATCTTATACAGTTGCAAAGCGAGTAGTATTCATCTCAGGAAGTATCGCCCATGCTGTTTTAGGGGGTATTGGTATTGCCATTTACCTGCATTATTACACATTGCTACCATTTTTCACTCCGCTTACTGGCGCGATTGCATCGGCATTTTTCTTTGGTTTTATCATCGGATGGATGCATTTAAAATATAGACAAAGGGTTGACTCTGTCATTGCTGCAATTTGGTCTATTGGAATGGCAATTGGAGTGATTTTAATTTCCATTACGCCAGGATCTAATGCTGAACTGATGAATTTTTTATTTGGTAATTTACTCTGGGCAAGTCACCGTGAGCTCTATTTGCTCGGCTTTTTAAATATAATCATCTTGTTTTCAAGTATTATATTACATAAAAGATTTTTAGCGATCTGTTTTGATGAAGTAAACGCTTATCTACAAAAGCAGCCGGTAGTTTTTCTCTATTTTTTCCTATTATCCTTAATTTGTTTAACAATTGTTATATTAATTCAAGTAATTGGGGCTATATTAGTAATCTCGATGTTATGTCTTCCAGCAGCCATTGCAAATATTTTCACCCGCTCGCTTTCAAAAATGATTTATTTAGCAATCTTACTATCATGCATCATGTCCTTTATAGGAACCTACATTTCCTACCTCTTTAATTGGCCAATTGGGGCGACAATTGCCCTCATAACCACCTGCCTGTATTTTTTATCTTTACCTCTAAAACAGGTTCTGGTATCCTATCCTCAAAAAACTAAAGAGGATTAACAAATGAAGGCAATTATTAAAACTGGCGGAAAGCAATACAGCGTCAAAATAGGCGACATTCTCGATCTAGAGCTACTTGGCCATAGTGAAGGCGACAAAGTAATTTTTGAAAACGTCTTAATGTTAGATAATGGAAAGTCAGTAACAGTTGGCGCACCGGTGGTAAAAGGCGCAACAGTTGAAGCTAAAATTATGGGTGAAGTTAAGGGTGAAAAATTAATTATTTACAAATACAAAAAAAGACATAACAGCCGCGTGAAAAAAGGCCACAGACAGCTAAGATCACGAGTAGAAGTTACAGAAATTAAGGGAGCTGCATAATGGCACAGAAGAAAGGACAAGGATCGTCAAGAAACGGTAGAGATTCTAATGCACAAAGACTAGGCGTGAAAAAATTTGGTGGAGAAGCTGTAATTGCTGGAAACATCTTAATTCGTCAGCGCGGAACAAAATTCCATCCAGGTTTAGGCGTGGGTCTTGGAAAAGATTATACAATCTTTGCATTGATTGATGGAATGGTAAAATTTAAGAAAGGAAAAAGAACAGTTGTTTCAGTAGAAGCAATAGCTTAAGTCTATCTTTTTTTTAGATTAACCTATAAATAATTAGAGTCTCCTTGTGAAAATCAATGATTTTTTAAGGAGATTTTTTAGTTTTTAATGAGCG
>CAMCSI010000105.1 GCA_945877885.1 Chlamydia trachomatis | reverse complement strand
CGCCGTTCTTTTATCCCGGTCCTAGAAATAATCCACTCATCAGAGGTGTCAACCATAGCCTCCAAAAGCTTATTAGTTAAAACCTTTTCTGGTAAATATGACCCGGTAGAAGTAATAAAAGTTTTAATTTGACTCATTTATCCACTTTCTTGCTAAATTATTTAACATTATACAATGTATGGGGCAAAAACTTCACCAGATTTTTTTAACACTCTATTCAACACCAATAAAAATAAATCTATTCAGAAAAAATTTTAAAATTAAGTTTTACTTTATTTCACTTACCTTACGTAAAGTGTCTAATATTAGATTTTTGTAAATTTTTCTTTTCTTTTACTTAACATTTGTTAAAAATACTTATTACTGTCAAATAAATCTTTACAAAGGAAAATATCCTCATGTCTACCTATCAAAACAAAGCAGTGCTCCCTCATCGTCATAAAAAGAAAGCAATGATCTGCGCCATCATTTGGACTATCGTTTATCTACTGCTTCTCCCATTCTTATCGTATTTTACATTGCTTTCCCTGATGATCTTTGATAATCCTTATTTATCAATTTCAAAGGGGTTAACTATTATTTTCACTATCGCATTAATCCCTCTTTCGATGCCCGTAACTATTATTCTAATGTGGTCAAGCTATGCATGCAAAAAGTATAGTAAAACATTGTATTTCTGCTTAATTCCATGGCTAGCTCTAATCCCTCTGCTTATTTTAAATTCTATCCTTCAATTTTTATAACCTGATTCATTCACTAAAATCTGGCTTGAAAAGTAAAAGAAAAACCTCTAAACTTGTGAGATTCTCTTTTTAAAAAGGCGCTTGATGAAATACCCAAAAGCATTAACTACGTTAATTAGTAATCTTCAAAAACTTCCTGGAGTGGGGGCTAAAACTGCTGAAAGATATGGTTTTGACCTCATTTCTTGGTCAAAGGGTGATCTTGAAATATTTAGTCGCCATCTTTTTGATTTAAAAAACAAAATTGGTACGTGCGATATTTGTCATGCACTTCTTGATAAAAGTGAGGAAAAGCCTTGCGTATACTGCGATGAGGAAAAAAGGGATAAAACACACCTTTGCATATTATCTTCCCAGAAGGATCTTTTTTCAGTGGAGGCAACTCACATGTTTCTTGGGATGTATCATATATTAGATGGGTTACTCTCCCCTGCAAACAATTTTTCTTCAAAAAATTTACATTTAGATGCGCTTAAAGCGCGTATTAAAGAACTTGGAGTAAGAGAAATTATCCTTGCTTTAGATTCCACCTTAGAGGGGGATGCTACTTCTTTATTTTTAAAGAAGGAGTTAGAGGGATTTGGGGTGAAAATTTCAAGACTTGCTCTTGGTATGCCAATAGGTAGCTGTTTAGATTTTATTGATGAGGGGACACTTTCAAAGGCTTTATCAGAAAGAACTTTATTTTAATCAAGATTTTCTCTATTATTTGAAAAAAATTCTCAGACAAAGGCATTAAATGAAAATAACAATTTTAGCTGCTCTTCTCACCTTCTCCTCTGTGCTATTGGGAAATCCCATTGTAGCTGACTCCTATGAAAACATGGATGTAGGCGGCGTCACTGTGGATGTTACAAATGCGCCAAGAAGCTCTCAGGATAAAGATGCAGATGTGTTGATTGAAATGCGTCTTAAAGCTGGTGATAAATTCAATCAAGTAGCTTTTGACAAAGATTTGAAAACTCTTTCTGAAAAATATCAAATTGTAGATCCTAAAATTACACAAAAAGATGGCAAGCTCTACATTCACTTAAACATTACCTTGCGTCCAAAAATTGTAAAATTTATTGTTGAAGGTTCGAAATATACTCAGAAAAAGATTTTAGAAAAAGGTGAGCTAAAGACTCCAATGGAGTATAATAGGGGCGAGTTCTATAAGTCTATTACAGATATTAGAGATTGGCTGATTAAAAGAGGATATTTTAAAGCAGATGTCACTTATAAAATTGATGAGGTTCCAGGAACTGGTGAGGCAGTAGCCCATATCTATATAGACACAGGGCCTTTGGGTCATATCGGGAAAATTGAATTAAATGGTTTTACTAAAAAAGAAGAAAGAGCTATCTATGGAATGATTAAATCTTCCAAATTCAATATTCTTACCAATTGGTTAATTGGTAGCGGTGTGTTAAGGGATGAAGATCTTGATAGAGATATCTCTTTAATCACTCACCATGTTCAAAATGAGGGTTATATTGATGCAAAAGTGAAGATTGAGATTCTTACTGCAGCAAATGATAAACTGATATTAGATATTTCTCTTGAAAGGGGTGAGCTTTACCATGTAGGCACTATTAAAGTAGAGGGAAATACCCTTGAGACATCAGAGGCATTAGACAAAGTTTTAACCCTCAAAGAAGGCGATGTTTTCAAAACGGAGAATATCACCTCCTCTCAAGAAGGGATAAAAGAGCTTTACACTAAAAAAGGTTATCTTGATACAAGCGTTGGCTATGAACTTGTTCCTGCAGAAAACTATACTTATAACATTGTCTATAATGTGGAAGAGTCAGCAAGATATAAAGTTGGTTTGATTGTTGTTTCTGGTAATAAGAGAACTCACAATAATGTGGTCTACAACAATATCGATATTAAGCCAGGTGAAGTATTTGATTCCTCTAAAATGAAGCAGACTCAAAACCGTCTTCAGTCTACAGGTTATTTTAAAAATGTAAGCGTTTATGCTGTTACCAATGATGGCTTAGATAGCCCTGATGGACAGTATAGAGATGTGGTGGTTGAACTTGAAGAAAACAGAACTGCATCACTTCACTTCACTGCAGGTGCTAACTCTGCTACCAGTATTTTTGGGGAACTTAGTTTAAGTGAGCAAAATTTTGATTTAAATGGTATCACAAACTTCTGGACTGAAGGTTTAAAAAGTTTCAGAGGCGCCGGTCAGCATATGGATATTAAGGCAATGGTTGCTGCAAAAGAATTAAGCGGATCTGCATCCTGGGTGAACCCTTACATCAATGACTCGCTGTGGCGCCTTGGTATTGATCTGCAAGCTAAAAAAGATGCTACGGTTGCAGATTATACCCAATACACATTTGGAGGCAGTACAAGTGCCATTTATCCAATCAATCCATTTTTTACAAGCGGTGTTAGATGGAGAGTTAGGGATTCAATCATTAAATTAATTACGAAAAATGCAGTAATTGATGAAAACGTTAAAAAAAATAATGGGATTGTTTCTGGTGGAGCGATTATATTCGGTTATAACACAACGGATAACCCTTATGTTCCTCATAAAGGTTTAAGGTCAAATTTAAGTGCAGAATTTGCAGGTTTAATAAGAAATAAACCCGATCTTATAGACTTTCCTTTTTTAAACTTTGGTTACGTAAACTCCTATTACATACCTCTATGGAAACATGCGACATTCAAAATCAGGGGAGATCTGCACTTTATTATACCTCTTTGGGAAGGGAAAAGTTCTGCTTTGCCTATCACAGAAAAATTTCTCCTAGGCGGTGTTGGTACCGTAAGAGGGTATGCTCAAGGACAGGTAGGACCTTATTTGGGGACTCAGCCTGGGGATCCAACGGGTGGTATTTCTTCAGGACTATTTTCTGTAGAGATTTTGCAAAAAATAATACCCCCTCTTGATATCTTTGCTTTTTTTGATGCAGGGGCAGTTTCAAACACACCATTTAGTTTTAAAGAAAAGCCAACTAAATTTAACGAATTAACAAGCCAAGGTGGTGGATTTAAGGCCTCCGCCGGAGTTGGTGTTAGGTTACATCTTGGTCAGCCTCTACCCTTTGTTCTTGGTTATGGATACCCCTTTAACCCTGATCCATGGTCTGATACATCTAAACCTAATCCGCAGATTCAAAACGTGTTCTTCTCCATGTCTGGTCAATTTTAGTCCAACTCTGTTTAGGCAATTTAAAAGCTTCATCCTTTATGATGAAGCTTTTTTTTATCTCAAAATAAATTTCGAAAGAAGTCTAATAAAGTACTTGAAATCAACTTCTTTCTATACTAAAATCCCGATTGTATAACCAAACAAAAGGATTGAAAATGATTGTTACTAAAAAACTATTTGGATCTGTTGCTGTAGCATTAGCAATTGCCGCTTACCCACTATTTGCTTCTGAAGTTGAGCAAACAAGTCCTGCTGTAGAGCAAGTTGTTGAAGAAGTAGCTGCTCCAGTTGAAGAAGTAGCAGCTCCAGTTGAAGAAGCAGCTCCAGTTGCTGAAAAAGCTGATTGCGAGAACTGTTAATGCAACTAATTATTTTCAAAAATTCTATTTGAATTTTTGAAAATAAAGTTAAAAAGGCCTCATTTCTTAATGAGGTCTTTTTTTTTGCACTAATAGGCTAAAAACTTTGAAATAAATCCAATATAGAACTTGAATTAAAGCTTTTATTAATGTAGACTAGAATAACTTTTAACCAATCTTAAGGATAAAGAATGTTTTTTAATAAAAAGAATTTATTGACATCTTGCGTAGTTTTCACAATCGCAGCAATGCCTCTTATGGCAAAGACAAATGCAAATACTGCAAGAATTGTTGACTTTGGCAAGTGTTACACAGACTCTCAGTATGGAAAAAGAGAGCAAGAGAACTTTAATCAAATGAAAAATCAAATGGAGGCTGCAATTAAAGAGCTTTCTGATCAAATGACTGAGGCAAGTGCAAAGCTTGATGATGAGTTCACACGTGATTCACTAAGCCCAGAGGCTGAGAAAAAATTGCAAGAAGAGATGCAGACTTTATCATCTGAGCTACAAAGATATC
>CAMCSI010000104.1 GCA_945877885.1 Chlamydia trachomatis | reverse complement strand
AAATGCAGGCGGAAAAAATTATTCTACGTTTTAGATATTCGATCACCGAATCATTATCTATTGTGAACTTTTTGATTCATGGGAAGGAAAGATTTGATAAAGTGGTCATTGAAAAGCAAGTAGCAGATAAAAATCATTTTTTTAATCTACTTCCAAAACTGTATAAACTTATGAAGGATGAGGATGAGCGATTAAATCATTATCTTATTTTGACTGCTGATGAAAACCTTTCAAAGGTTGAAAAGGCAAAAGTTCTTGAAGAGATTGAAAAAAGTCGCATTAGAACAGCTGCATATCTTAGACGGTTACATTGCCGGTACGAAATTATTGAGAGTTTTGGGGAAGTAATTATTTCCAGTTATGAGGATTTTTTACAAATTGAAGAGGAGATTAAAGAGCTTACCCCAAGGGCTTTAAAAAATAAATATGCAAAAGCAAAGCTCTACTCTATTAAACAAAAGTTAGTTAAGAAGGAAGCTGCTGCAGGGCGCTCTTTAGCAGAGTTTAAAAAAGATGTAAAAATGTTAAAACGTTGGATTGATAAAAGCCAAGAAGCCAAACGTGAAATGGTTGAATCTAACCTTCGGCTCGTGATCTCTATTGCCAAAAAGTTTGCAAACAGAGGGCTATCCTTTCTTGATTTGATTCAAGAAGGAAATATGGGGCTTATCAAAGCGGTAGAAAAATTTGAATATCGTAGAGGTTATAAGTTTTCAACCTATGCTACCTGGTGGATAAGACAGGCTGTACAAAGAGCAATTTCTGATCAAGCAAGAACCATTCGAATCCCGGTTCATATGATAGAAACGATCAATAAAGTTCTTCGTGGGGCAAAACGTTTAATGATGGAAACTGGTAAAGAGCCTACTCCAGAGGAGCTATCCAGCGTATTAGGTATTACTCCAGATAGAATTCGTGAAATTTATAAAATTGCTCAACATCCTATTTCATTACAATCTGAAGTGGGTGATTCTGGAGATAGCCAATTTGGAGATTTCTTAGAAGATCAAGGGGCAGAATCGCCATCAGATGCTACAGGTTATTCTATATTGAAAGAAAAGATCAATGATGTGCTTAGTTCATTAACGGATAGAGAGCGTACTGTTTTAATCGAAAGATTTGGGCTGTTAGATGGTAAGCCAAAAACACTCGAAGAAGTGGGGGTTTATTTTAAGGTGACAAGAGAGCGTGTAAGGCAAATTGAGGCTAAAGCGCTTAGAAAAATGCGTCATCCAACAAGAGCCTCTCAACTACAGGCCTTTTTAGAAGTTGCTAGTAAAGCAAAATGTGCGTAAGTCTAAGATTGTATAATAAATAATTTACAATATTAGTTGAAACTGATAGTATGAACTAATCCTTCATGCTTGTAGGTTTACATGACCAACTCTAAGAGTTCCAAAACATTTGACCCTCAGTATCAACAAAAGATTGAGGAGATTGTCGCAATATCCAAAGATCAAGGGTATATTACTTATGAAGAGATTAATGATATTCTTCCCATGAGCTTTGACTCAGCCGATGAGATTGATCAGATATTGATTTTTTTAAGTGGGATGGATATTCAGATATTCAACCAAGCAGAAGTTGATCGTCAAAAAGAGCGTAAAAAAGAAGTAAAAGAAGTTGAAACTCTTTCTAGAAGATCCGAAGGATCGTCAGATGATCCAGTACGTATGTACCTTAAAGAGATGGGCTCTGTCCCTTTGCTCACTCGTGAAGAAGAGGTAGAAATTTCTAAGCGTATTGAAAAAGCGCAGCTTCAGATAGAAAAAATTATTTTAAGATTTAGATATGCCCTTTCTGAGACAAGGTCAATGATTCAGTTTCTAAATAAGGGTAAAGAGCGATTTGATAAAATTGTAACTGAAAAAGAAATACCCGATAAAAAGAGATTTTTTGCCTTATTGCCTAAGTTAGATTCCTTAATGGGGGATGAAGATGAGCGATTAAATAACTATCTTAAAAGCTATATAGAAGAAGGGATCTCAAAAATTACCAAAGTAAAGGTAATGGAGGAGATTGAAAAAAGCCGCATCCGTGTACAGGCCTATTTAAGGCGTATGCATTTTAGATATGATATTGTTGAGGATTTAGGAGAGGTGGTTTTATCAAGTTATGAAATTTTTCTAAAACTTGAGAAGGAAATCGCTGATCTTATTCCTAGAGCAGAGAAAAATCGATTTGCAAAGGCAAAGCTTTATTCAGCCACAGAGAAGATGAAAAGAAGAGAGCTTGCAGCAGGACGAACTCTTGATGAGTTTAAAAAAGATGTAAGGATGCTTCAGAGGTGGATGGATAAAAGCCGCGAGGCAAAAAGGGAGATGGTGGAGTCCAATCTTCGTTTGGTGATCTCTATTGCTAAAAAATATACAAATAGAGGGCTTTCGTTTCTTGATTTAATTCAGGAAGGAAATATGGGCCTTATGAAGGCTGTGGAGAAGTTTGAATACCGAAGGGGTTATAAATTCTCTACTTATGCAACATGGTGGATTCGACAAGCAGTCACAAGAGCAATTGCTGACCAAGCAAGAACTATTCGTATCCCTGTGCATATGATTGAAACCATTAATAAAGTTTTACGTGGCGCTAAAAAATTAATGATGGAAACTGGTAAAGAACCATCGCCAGAGGAGCTTGCTAAAGAGCTTGGGCTTACTCCCGATCGTGTAAGAGAAATTTATAAAATTGCTCAACATCCGATTTCTCTACAGGCAGAGGTTGGAGATAGTGGTGAGAGTCAATTTGGAGATTTTTTAGAGGATACATCGGTGGAATCCCCATCTGATGCAACTGGTTATGCTATTTTAAAAGCTCGTATTAATGAGGTGCTTGAATCTTTAACAGAGCGAGAGCGTACTGTGCTGATTGAGCGGTTTGGGTTGTTAGATGGAAAGCCTAAAACATTGGAAGAAGTAGGGGTTCATTTTAAAGTAACACGCGAAAGGGTTCGACAAATTGAGGCAAAAGCTTTGCGTAAAATGAGACACCCAACAAGGGCCAGTCAGCTTCAAGCATTTCTAGAAGCAATAGAGAAGGGAAAATCGTCTTAAATAGAGTTCTTTTGTTGAATTTTACTTCCTATTGTACTATAGTAATAGTTGCAATATGGGGTGTTAGCTCAGTTGGTAGAGCGTAACGCTGGCAGTGTTGAGGTCATCGGTTCGAATCCGTTACACTCCAAATTTGTGACAGATCTAAAAATCTAGATAGGGGCAATATGGCATTTATTCATCATTTATCAGATCCTGGTACCGATCCAATTTTTGGACTTCAAACCGAGTATAGAAAAGATGAGCGTGATTTTAAAATCAATTTAACTATTGGCGTTTATACCGATGAAGATGGTAAACCTCCTGCCATTATGAGGGTTTTAAAAAAGGCGGAAGAGCAGCTTTTAAAGCAAGAATCGACAAAAAATTATTTAGGTATTGCAGGGGATGAAGAATACTTAACACTTACTGCTAAGCTTGTTTTTGGAGATATTGATCAAGAATGCCTTGCAAAAATACAATCTGTAGGCGGAACGTCGGCTTTAAGAACGGGATTTGAGTTTTTAAAGAAAAATGGCTTTTCTCATGTAAGTATTTCAGATCCTACTTGGGCAAATCATCACCAAATCCTATCTGATCTTGGTTATACTATCGTAACTTACCCCCATTTGAAGGCAATCAGTGATTTTTCTGTTTTAATCGATCATCTTTATTCTCTACCTGAAAAATCAGCGGTACTTTTGCAAGCAAAAAGTCATAATCCAACAGGGATTGATTTTACCAAAGAGCAATGGATGCAGATTTCACAGATTTGTAAAAAAAGAAAACTGTTTCCATTTTTTGACTCTGCGTATCAGGGATTTGCTCATTCACTGAAAGAAGATACCTGGGCTATTAGCTATTTTGTGAAAGAGGGTCATGATCTTTTTGTGGCTCATTCATTCTCTAAATCTTTTGCGATTTATAATGAACGTGTGGGTGCTTTATTTGCTGTAATACAAGATAAAAATTCGATGGGACTTGTGATGAGAAATTTACTACGTCTTGTTAGGGTTAATTATTCAAATCCTCCAGCTCATGGCTCCTCATGTATAAAATCGGTGTTAAAAAGCCCGGAACTATACGAGCTATGGGTAGAAGAACTTTCGGAGCAACGAAATCGTATAAATTCTATAAGGGAGCGTCTTGCGATAGAACTAAAGCCTATTTTTGGACAAAGTGTCTATCTACAAGTGAGAGATGGGAGTGGGTTTTTCTGTGAACTTCCATTAACACTTGCTGAAATCACCCGATTGAAAAAAGAGTTTGGAGTATATGTTACCGATTCTGGCAGAATTTCGTTACCTGGACTCTTGAATAAAAGCTTTCAGTATGTGATAGACTCACTTAAAAAGGTAAAACAGACGTAAAATGAAAAAATGGGCTAGTTTTTCCTACTTTTTTTTAGCGTTTGTTTGTTTTGTGCTATTAAATGTACGATTTTCCTCAATAGAAAAAATACGAGGCCCTTTTTTTGGCTTTGAAGATCTTTTTGCAAAAGGTGCCTCAAATAGTAAAACATTAGAGATTGCTGAACTGAAAGCGGAAAATCATACCCTTAAAGAGCAGATTGAAGAGGTAAAAGCTTATCTAAATCAAGAAGATCATATCATCAATTTATTAGAAAAATGCCAAAAATATGAGGAAAAAGAAGGCTCTGCCTTCACCTCGTTTTATAGACGAAGACTTGATCAGCTTGTAGACTTACTAAATATTACTAAATGGGGTATTTCGGCTAATGTGATCTTTCGAGAACCTGCTAGTTGGAGTAGTGCCATTTGGGTCGATGTAGGCTCCTCTCAAAATAAGCT
>CAMCSI010000103.1 GCA_945877885.1 Chlamydia trachomatis | reverse complement strand
ACCTAAAACATATTGATAAAGAGGCTCTTGTTCACTCAGCTTTGCTAAATTTTTACGAAGGGATCACTGAAAATGAGGTAGATACCGCTCTTATTATGGCAGCACGTGCAAAAATCGAGATCGAGCCAAACTACACCTATGTAACAGCTAAATTATTGCTAGAAAAGATCTACAGAGAAACCCTAGAGTGCTCCTCTAGAGAAAAAAGTTTTGAACAAAGTTACAGAGAATATTTCATCAGCTACATCCAAAAAGGAATTTCTGTAGAAAGACTCTCCCCTGAGCTTTATGACTTTGACTTAGATGAGCTATCTAAAGCGATTGTTCCAGATAGAGATTACCTAATTCAATATTTGGGAATGCAAACCCTTTATGATAGATATTTTATTCATCACAAAGAAATAAGGCTTGAGACTCCACAGATCTTTTGGATGAGAGTTTCTATGGGTTTATCCATTCGTGAAGATAACAAAACAAAAAGAGCGATAGAGTTTTATAACATTTTATCAAGGCTTTTATACTCTCCAGGAACCCCTACCCTCTTTAACTCTGGGACAAACCATTCACAATTAAGCTCTTGTTACTTATCAACAATTAATGATGATTTAGAGCATATTTTCAAAGTGATCTCTGATGATGCTCAACTATCTAAATGGGCAGGCGGTCTTGGAAATGATTGGACCTCTGTAAGAGCAACAGGTTCTATGATCAAAGGGACAAATGGACGATCACAAGGGGTGATCCCATTTTTAAAAGTTGCAAACGACACGGCAGTTGCTGTAAATCAAGGCGGGAAAAGAAAAGGGGCTTTATGCTCTTATCTTGAAACTTGGCACTTAGATATAGAAAATTTTATTGAACTTAGAAAAAATACTGGTGATGAAAGACGTCGTACTCATGATATGAATACAGCTAACTGGATTCCTGATTTATTCATGAAACGGGTAGAGCAAAATAAACATTGGACACTATTTAGCCCAAGTGATGTTCCTGATTTACATGAGTTATATGGTAAAGCCTTTGAGCAGCGCTACGAAGATTATGAGCAGCAGGTGCTTGATGGGAAAATTGCATTACATAGAACGGTAGATGCCAAAGATCTTTGGAGAAAAATGCTTTCTATGCTTTTTGAGACAGGCCATCCTTGGATTACGTTTAAAGATCCATCAAACATCCGCTCCCCTCAAAGTCATATGGGTGTTGTCCATAGCTCAAATCTATGTACAGAGATCCTTCTAAATACTTCTAAGGAAGAGGTTGCTGTATGTAATCTTGGTTCTATCAACTTAATTGCTCATTTAGACAAAGATAATAACATTGATGAAAAGCTACTTGAATACACAGTGACAACTGCCATTAGAATGCTTGATAATGTGATTGATATTAACTTTTATCCAATTCCAGAGGCAAAAAATTCTAATTTAAAACATAGACCTATTGGTCTTGGCTTAATGGGCTTTCAAGATCTTTTACATAAAAAATCTATTAGCTACGCTAGTTTTGATGCAGTTGAAGTAGCCGATGATGTGATGGAAAAAATTTCATACTATGCAATTATCTCCTCCTCAAACCTAGCTAAAGAGCGCGGCGCCTACCAAAGCTATAAAGGATCTAAGTGGGATCAAGGGCTTTTACCTATTGATACCATCGATCTTTTAGAGCAAGAGCGTGGGGAAAAAGTGGATATGGACCGATCGTTTAAAAAAGATTGGAATATTGTGAGAGAATTAGTGAAGAAACAAGGAATGCGAAACTCTAATACTATGGCTATTGCTCCAACTGCGACAATTTCTAATATTTTAGGGGTAAGTGCCTGCATTGATCCAAACTATAAAAATCTCTATGTTAAATCTAATTTGTCTGGAGAATTTACCATCCCTAATATCTATCTTATCGAGGATCTTAAAAAGCTTGGTATGTGGGATAAAGAGATGCTCGATGATTTAAAATATTTTGATGGCTCTATTGCTGAAATTGAGCGTATTCCAGATTCTATTAAGAAAAACTATCTTACTGCGTTTGAAGTAGATTCTCTTTGGTTGATTGAATGTGGAAGCCGCCGTCAAAAATGGATAGATATGGGTCAATCGATGAATTTATTCCTTGCAGAGCCAAGTGGTAAAAAGATGCATGAGCTTTATTTTGCTGCCTGGAAAAAGGGAATTAAAACAACCTATTACCTTCGCGCTTTAGCTGCTACAACCATTGAAAAATCAACCACCGATATTAATAAACGTGGATTGCAACCAAGATGGATGAAAAATAAATCTGCCTCCTCTCGAATTGTTGTAGATAGAAAGGCTCAGGTCTGTTCTATGGAAGAAGGTTGTGAGAGTTGTCAATAAAATTATAGGGGAATTATGTTAGTAGAAGATAAAATGGAAAAAAAACGTTTTGACGCAAAAGAAAAACGTTTAATTAACTGTAATCAAGTTGATGTGAATCAAATCATGCCTATGAAATACAAGTGGGCATGGGAGCATTACCTAAATGGTTGTGCCAACCATTGGATGCCAAATGAGGTGCCTATGGCCAAGGATATTGAGCTTTGGAAGTCCTCTGCTTTATCTGATGCAGAACGTTTGATGGTGATGAGAAACTTAGGGTTTTTCTCCACAGCAGAAAGCTTAGTGGCAAACAATATCGTACTTGCCATTTTTAAGCATGTGACAAATCCAGAGGCGCGTCAGTATCTTCTTCGCCAAGCGTTTGAAGAGGCAATTCATACCCACACATTTCACTATATTGTAGAATCTTTAGACTTAAATCCGTCAGAGATTTTCAATATGTATAATGAAATTGATGTAATTGGTAAAAAAGATCAGTTTGAAATGAAAATTACAGAAGGTATTCTTGAAGAAGGATTTACGACAGAAACTGAAGAGGGTGCAAGGCAATTTCTGAAAAATTTAATTGCTTATTACATCATTATGGAAGGTATTTTCTTCTATAGCGGTTTTGCCATGATCTTATCTCTGCATAGACAAAATAAAATGTCAGGTATTGGTGAGCAATTTCAATTCATCCTTCGTGATGAAACGGTCCATCTAAACTTTGGTATCGATTTAATCAATGGGATTAAAGAAGAGAACCCAAATCTTTGGACACAGGATTTTCAGCAAGAGATTACCGATATGATTGATGAGGCTGTAGCACTTGAAACTGACTATGCAAAGTCCTGTCTTCCAAAGGGTATTCTTGGGTTAACAGCTACAATGTTTGAAGAATATGTAGGTTATATTGCCGACAGACGCCTTGAAAGAATTGGTCTTGCTGCTCATTACAACAAAACTAATCCTTTCCCTTGGATGAGTGAGGTAATTGATCTCCAAAAAGAGAAAAACTTCTTTGAAACAAGGGTGACTGAATATCAATCGTCCTCAGCTCTTTCTTGGTAAATGTACCCCCTCTTTAGGGGGTGTATATCTAAATTGTAGTGGCAGGAAAGGATTTTGTTTGGTAGTATGGATCTCTTTATTTATCTAAGGGTGTATTTATGAAGGTGGGCGATATTTACAGCGGTTTTCTCATAAAAGAGATCGAAGCTATAGAGGAGATCCATGTCACTTTAATTCTTGCTGAGCACAAGGAAAGTGGGGCAAACATCTTTCATATCAAAGCAGATGATAAAGAAAATGTCTTTGGATTATGCTTTAAAACCTATTGTTCAGACGATACAGGGGTTGCTCACATTCTCGAGCATACAGTTTTATGTGGATCTAAAAAGTACCCTATTCATGATCCATTTTTTTCCATGCTCCGAAGAAGCTGTAATACATTTATGAATGCCTTTACCTCCAAGCTTTGGACAGGATATGTCGCCTCCTCTCAAATCGAAAAGGACTTTTATAACATTTTATCTGTTTATCTAGATGCAGCATTAAACCCCTTGCTTACAAAGGAAAGTTTTATGCAGGAGGGCCATCGATTAGAATTTAGTGATCCAGAAGATATAAACTCCCCTCTTACTATAAAAGGGATTGTGTTTAACGAGATGAAGGGCGTTTTTTCAAACCCTTCCTCTGTTGCGTGGAGACACTTAATGAACTACCTTTATCCAGAAAATACCTATGGGTATGATTCAGGCGGGGTACCAAAAAATATCACTGATCTTACGCATGAGGAATTGATAAGTTTTCACAAAAAATTTTATGACAAAAGAAGGTGTGAGTACTTCTTTTACGGCGATATACCGCTAGAAAGACATTTAGATTTTTTAAGCAAAAACGTATTTAATGAAAAGCTGGGGAAAATTAACCCTATCCCACCGATTGAAAAAGTTGCGCGATTTAAAGAGCCAAAATCCTATAAAGAGTCCTATCATTCTACAGACTCGGCTACTGACCCCACCTATTACTCCCTTGGATTTGTCACCTGTTCCATAGAAGAGCAAGAAGAGTTGATGACCTTAATGCTCCTTGATATCATTTTAATGGATACAGATGCTTCCCTGCTTAAAAGAAAGATTATAAAAGCAGGGGGGTGTAAAGATGTCTATGCTATGTATGATTCTGATGCAAGAGAATTGCCCTATGTAATTTTTTGTGTAGGTGTTGATGGGGATCCAGAAGAATTAGAAAAAACCATTCTCACCTCTTTAAAAGAAATTAGAGAAGAGGGTATCTCAAAAGATTGGATAGAAGGAGCGCTCCATCAGCTTGAATTTTCAAAATCTGAAATTTTAGGCTCAAGTGGTCCCTATGGCCTTGATCTAATGATGAGAACCCTTATGCCTTATCAGCAAGGTGGAAATCTTACCGATGGTTTAAAAATTCATTCTTTGATTTCCTCTTTAAGAAAAAGACTGGAGGATCCAAACTACCTCTCAAATTTCATCGATA
>CAMCSI010000102.1 GCA_945877885.1 Chlamydia trachomatis | reverse complement strand
GGTGTAGGAGGTAAACTCTTACTTCCTGAAAAGGAGATTGATGTAGGAAATTCTGGACTTGCGTTACGTTTTTTGATGGCACTTTCAGCTCTTGTTGAAGGAGAGGTGAAAATTACAGGGGATGAATCGATCCGAACAAGAAGACCTGTAAAACCGTTGCTTAACGTCTATCGTAAAAATGGAATGAGCGTCTCTTCCTTTGATGAGAGGGGGATCTTAAGTATTAGCGGAAGGCTTAAGCCAGGATCGATGGTGATCGATGGAGAGGATTCTCAGCCTGTTTCCTCTTTATTATTTTCTACCGCTTTTTTGAAAGAACCCTCGCAGATAGTTGTTTTACGTCCCGGAGAAAAGCCGTGGGTAGATCTTACCCTTCATTGGTTACAATTTGTGGGCGCATCGATTGGTCGTGAAGGATATAAGGTCTTCGAGGTGGAAGGAAATCTCTCTTACAGCGGATTTAATATTACAGTGGGGGGCGATTATAGCACCGCCCTTTTTCCCATTGCCGCAGCTTTAGTGACAGGTGGAAGTATGAAAATTCACGGTTTAGATAAAAATAGTGCTCAAGGAGATAAAAAGGCTTTGGATATTTTTAGGCAGATGGGAGCAAACATCGAGTTTGATAAAGAGGGTGTTTTAGTAGCAAGCCTTCCAGGCCAATTAGAGGGGGTCGATGTAAATATCAACCATTGTATTGATGTATTGCCAATACTTGCTGTGGCCGCCGCTTTTGCTCGTTCAAAAACTATCATTAGAGGGGCAGAAATTGCCAGATATAAAGAATCTAATCGAATTAAAGTAATTATGGAGCAGCTATCAAAAATGGGAGTAAAAATAAAGGAACAAAGCGATGGATTGATTATTTTGCCATCAAAGCCTACAGGCGCCACTTTATCAGGGGAAAAAGATCACAGAGTGGTGCTTGCATTAATGGTTGCAGCTGCAGGGGGGGCTGGTACATCAGTAGTAGATGGATCAGAGGTAATTATAAAAAGCTATCCTACAGCTATTTATGATTTCCTTAATTGTGGAATGAACCTTACCCTGGCGGTGTGAAGTTGGGGTCGAATTCATTTGGAAAACTTTTTACAGTGACAACCTTTGGAGAGTCTCATGGGAAAGGAATTGGGTGTGTGATTGATGGCTGTCCTGCTGGGATAGAGATCACAGAGGTTTTTTTTGAAAGGGAGATGAAAAAAAGACGGCCCGGAATCTCTCCTTACACTTCGCCAAGAAACGAAGAAGATCATGTCGAGGTTTTGTCTGGGGTTTTTGAAGGTAAAACTACAGGGACGCCGGTAACTTTATGGATCAAAAATAAAGATGCCATGAGTTCTTCCTATGAAGAAGTAAAGGATATCATCCGTGTAGGGCATGCAAATTATCCCTATTTAAAAAAATATGGAGTTTTTGATTACAGGGGAGGAGGCAGAGCTTCTGCAAGAGAGACGGCCGCAAGAGTTGCAGCTGGCGCTATTGCCAAAAAAATCATCGAGCCGATGCAGGTGGTTGCAAAAATCATTGAAATGGGTGGGAGGAAAGAGGGCTTTGCCCATTTACTTAAAGAGGCTATGTTAGAAGGGGATTCTTTGGGGGCAGTGATTGAATGCGTGATAAAAAATGTTCCTGCAGGTCTTGGAGATCCTGTTTATGAAAAAATGGAGGCAAACCTTGCCAAAGCAATCATTTCTATCAATGCATGTTGTGGTATCGAGTTTGGTGCAGGATTTAAGGCAGCATCAATGAAAGGCTCTGAGCATAATGATGAAATGGAAGATGGTAGATTTTTAACAAATCATCACGGAGGAATTTTAGCCGGTATCACCACTGGAAATGATATTGTGTTTAAAGCCGCATTTAAACCAGCCTCAAGTATTAAAAAAGAGATGAGAACAATGACTACAGGTGGAAAAAACATAACCTTTAAGCCAAAAACTAACGTTAGACACGATCCATGTGTGGCAATTAGAGCTACTGTAATTGTGGAGGCGATGGCAGCGCTTGTTTTAGTGGATCATTTGCTATTAAATAACAGTTATAAAGCAGCAAAAATTTCTGTTGGTTTAGAAAAATAAAGAGCTAAATTTAAAATATTTAGATTGACATTTAGAGTTTTATGTCACACAATTTTATTTTTTAATATTAAATTGAGAAAATAACTTTGCAAAGGCTCTTTCTTTTCATCTTTATGCTCCCTTTGTATATGTGGGCTGTTTGGGGAGACTTTTTTTCCTCAATTGACGATCCTGTCATCAATAATCATGTAAATGTGATTACTGGTAAGCTGCAGCTTAGTTTTGAAGATCATGTGGTGCAGGGGGCGATCCCTTTACCTTTGCGCAGAACCTATGCAAACTATGGAAAAACTAAAGAATCCCATTCAAAATGGAATTTTTCTGAAGGGTGGAGTTTTTTTTCTCATACCCATTTGTATTTGAATGATACTTTAACCGATAAGGGTAGTGAGTATTATGCAGTCATCGTAGAAATGAGTGGAGTTAGGGTGACTTATCGCCAGGAATGCGACTATAAAGGTATCGTTTATATGAAACCCTTTACTTATGAGGGGCAAAATTCAGAGGCGATGAATTATAGAGAAGATTATAGAAATCATCGAATGCAATATGACAAAAAAAAGGATACATTTAAGGTTACACTTGCTGATGGGACGATTCGTCAGTATATCCCGAAAAAATTGAACATAGGAATCATTGATAGAATAAAAAGGCATTTTAAAAGGCATGATACAGAGTACCTTTTAGAATTGGAACTTTCTCCATCAGGACAGTTAACTGCTTATAAATACCATGATGAAACAAAGCTTACTGTGATGCGGCGTTCTCGTAATTCTGGAAAAGTTTTTTCATCCCTCACCCTTCATCAAATAGATGATTACCCTAGATTTAAAATTAAAGCCTCTACTAGTGATAGGAAGGAGTTTACCTATCATGGAACAGCAATTGATAGAAAATGTCATTTAACAGCTGTAAATTGTAGCTTCAGGCCAAATCAACTAAATAGATATGATCAATCAAATAAAGCAAGAGGCTGCTGGTTAAATGAAATTACTTCATCTAATCGAGTAGGTTTAAAGGTTGAGTACAATTTATCAAAGGATTTAGAAGACCCGAAAAGAAATAAGGTAAATAATATTTATGAGGGGGACATTAAACTTGCTTCATTTAACTATTTTAAAGAGTTTACAGAGGTAAGAGATCAGGATGGTACTCTTTCAAGGTTTCATCATAAAGATGGAACCATGACGTTAATTGAATATTTTGATCATGGGGATCGCCTATACAGACAGGAGCGCTACGTTTGGGAAAATGGCTTATTAGCAATGAAGGAGAACCTTGATGGCAATAATGAAGTGATTTGTTCAAAACGGTATACTTATGGTGATCATAAAAATCTTATTTCTCAAACTATTTGTAAAGGAGAAGAGAGCCTTACGAGATGGTATCAGTATAACCACAAACATATGCTCACCCAAGAGCGGCAGGATAGTGGTTTAATTACTGCTTATGAATACCTGGGAGATACAGATTTAATCACCTCTAAAAAAGTACTTAAGGATGGGATCCTATTAATTGAGGAACGCTTTAAGTATGATCGTGATTTGTTGTTAAAAGAAAAAAGTTGCTTTGATGGCTATCGAACCACATATGAAAAGTATACTCGTGATGCAAGATTAGGATTGATCATCGAGGTGGACAATGGTCTTACAAAAATCCACTATACCTACAACGGGGAACATCAAGTTTGTAAAGAAGAGACAGAATTTTCTACTATGACCACTGAGTACGATGCAGCCGGAAGGGTCATTAAAAAGACGTTTCCTAATGGGGGCGTTCATGAATACCTTTTTGATGAATGGGGTAATGCCTTAGAAATTAAGGAGATGGGATCTGGTAAACGGTATATTGAGTATGACCATCATAACCGACCGATTGTATGTACCATGAATGGAAAGGTGAGTAAAAATACTTATAACAATAAAGGATTTATCGATACACAGACAGATTATAATGGCTCGGTGACCACCTTTACCTATGATGCATTTGGCAGGTGCATACAAAAACAAAATCCGCTCGGTGGATTAGAGAAATTTGAGTATGACATTTTGGGAAATATTGTGACTCATATCGCCCCAAATGGGGCGGTGATAAAAACGAGTTATAATCTATTTAATAAGCCTAAAACGATTACTTTTCCAAATGGAGGGACACTTACTAACGTTTATAATCAAGATGGTACTTTAAAAGAGGTGCTTGAAAATGACTGTTTGAAGACAAGCTTTAGCTATGATGCGATGCAAAGGATGACTAAGAGGGTGACTGGTTCTTTAGAGGAGGAGTGGGAATATGAAGGGGCGGTGCTTAAAAAGTATACCGATATAAGGGGGCTTGTCACCGTTTACGATTATGATGCCCATGGCCGAAAAATAGGGGAAAGCTCTGAAGGTAGGGTAAAAGAGTTTTTCTATGACAAGATGGGGTTTGTGAAAGAGATGAGAGAAGGAGATTTTTCCACAACTTATCTGTATGATTCCGATGGTAGACTACTAGAGTCTTCACAAAATGGATTTAACCACGTGATAAATGAATATGATTTAGAAGGGAAAAAAATCTCTTCTAGAAAAATGACCTCAGAGGGGGAGGCTTTAGACCAATTCTTCTACGATAATGAGGGAAGTGTCACTTGTCATATCGATCCACTAGAGCAGAAAACGTTATTTATCTATGATCATTTACAGAGCACTGAGGTGGATCCTTTAGGAAATAAAACAGTGACAAAGTTTGACCCATTGTACCAAGAGATTCAAAAGCAAAAACTTTCAGCCGATGATACAGTGCTTTTTTCAGAAAGATTTTTCTACGATGAAGCAGGAAACGTGAT
>CAMCSI010000101.1 GCA_945877885.1 Chlamydia trachomatis | reverse complement strand
CAAGTGTTTCGTCATGTTTTTCAAGCACCTCCATCATCGCCAAATAGGCTATGGTCTCGATCGACAGTGACGTTAAATCTTTTCTTTCCAAAATTGTTTTTATCATATTAACCACTCATTTTCAAATTTCACACCGAGGGTAGGCTATTTTGGAAAAAAAAGAAAGACAATTATCTTTACTGTTAATAGGTATATGCGCTAGACTATCTAATATTTTTCAAGTAACTTAAAAAGAGACAGACCATGCACGAATCTTTAAAAGATATCCTTTCCATCCAAGAACTTGACATTAAAATGATCCGTTTAATGCAAATGAAGCAAGCTCGAAAAGATGAGCTTACAGAGATCGCCAATATTCATAAGGAATTGGTAGAACAACAAGCGGACAAAGAAGATGAATTAGAAACAATCAATGATTCTTGTAAAGAGCTTGAGCAGCGTGCTGCAGAGTGTACTGCCTCTATCAAAAAATTAGAGTCACATCAATCATCGATTAAAAAAATTGATGAATTCAACGCATTAACAAAAGAAATTACTTTACAAGAGAAAGAAAAAAGTTCTTTAGAAAACGAACTTTCTATGCTTGTAGATCAAAAAAGCATCGAAGAAGAGTTGCTTGAAAAAACAAAAGAGACGTTAAAGTTATCTGAGAAGAATAACGTCACATTAAAAGCTGAAATTCACGAAACGATTGCAAAGATAAATGTAGAAGGAAAAGCACTAAAATCTCAACGAGATACTCTTGCTGCAAGTGCTGACCCTGCAATTTTAGAAATTTACGAAAAACTTTTACGAAACAAGAAAGACCGTGTGATCGTGCCTATTGAAAATAGAATTTGTCAAGGCTGTCATATCGCTCTTACTGCACAACACGAGGTGCTTGTTCGTAAAAAAGAAAACCTAGTATTTTGTGATCATTGCTCTCGTATTCACTATTGGTTTGGTGAAGATGCAGACTCTGATGTGGATGTTAAATCGATTAAGAGACGTCGTAAAAAAGCCATAACATAACTTACGAATAAAACCATTAGTAGAGGAAGATCAATCGCCCTAGTATATATTAGGGAGGAAAGTCTGGACTTTAAAGACCAGGGTGTCAGGGAAAGCCTGAGGGCCGCAAGGCTACGGAAAGTGCAACAGAAAATATATCGCTAGCTTAACTGCTAGGTAGAATGAAAATCTCTCTTTTAGGAAGAGAGCCTAAGCATCGAGAGGTGCTTGAAAGATGCAAACCCCACCTGAAGCAAGACAAAAACTCACTATCTTAGGATAATATGTGGTCGCATAAAGAGTTTTGAAGGTCGCTTGAGGGTTTTGGCAACAAAGCCCCTAGATGAATGATTGAAAAAAGTGTATGCGAAAGTATCCATTTTTACAGAATCCGGCTTACCTTCCTCTACCCTTTTTACTTTTCCCCACCACCGGCTACTAGAGGGAAATACTCATTCATCCAAGCATGGTAGGTGATCTTACCTTCTTCCGATTTCATAAAATTTTCATAAAAAGACCGATCACCTTCAGTTTCCTCAACCTCTACAGAACTGCTTACAAGTACTTCTGGAGGGTCTTGATAATTAAAATCTACAGCATAGATTACTTCTTCGAATTTCACTTTATCTAATCGGCCCTTCCCTCGCTTAACAGCGCCGTCACCTTTCTTTGCAGCAGCTCCGAAAGTTTCTAGCCCTTCCTCCTCTGGATAGAAAGATCTGATAATCTCTACCATCGAATTTTTAATCCTACATTTGCTATGCTCAATTTGTTCTTGAATTTCTAAAAGAGCAATTTTTAGATTTTCTACCCTACTTAGCTCTTCTTCTGCCGCTGCCACTTTTGGATTTAATCCACTAATAGCGCTTTGGACAACATCGTCCATTTTTGTAGACAAAGCGGTAATCAACATACTTTCAGCAATCTTAATATTCACTAGAAAGTTTTCAGATAAAGAATTTCCCTTTTTTAAATTTTCGTTTTCGGTTAATACACAGCGATCAAAAACAGTTAAATATTTCCTGGCAATCCCACTTATTTCGTTTGTCTCTTTTGCTAATTTTACTCGAACATGAGCCTTGATATGAAGGTAAAAATCCTTATCAAAATAGGGTTGAACCGCTTTAGAAATACGTTCAGATTTATTGTCTAATATCTTTTTGAAAGTTGAAAAATCATGCTCCCATTTTTCAATCATTGCCTGACGATTTGCCATCTGAGAGCTTTCAAATGTTTGCACTAAATTCATATTTCACCTTTGATTTCTTAAACAATCAAAGTAATATATTACAATTATTTCAAAAACACAAGAATGAATGCTGGATCTTCATTTTTACTTTGCCCCACCGCCACCAGATTCTAAGGCTATGCTGTTGCGTTTTTTAGGTGATAACACCTTACCATCTGATTCCTTCCACTTTATATATGCATCTTTCCGGTCTTGAGATTTCACATACTCTTGATTATTATCTCTTGTAACCCCGCCCTCTAATATAACAGCTTCCTCATAAAAATCTTCCCCTACAGCTTCTGCAGGCTTTTGATAGTGAAAATCTGCAACTTTAGCAGCTTCTGCAAATGATACTTTTCCAGCAGCGGCAGCTTTAGTATCATCTTTACTAAAAATATGATCAGCCAAGACCGTGACTAAAGTGGAGGTAATTTCATGTAGTTGCTTATAATTTTCAGCAATGTTTTTAACTGATTGCTCATATTGATTAATAATCATTTGAAGCCCTTCTTCGCTCATTTTTTCTTTATTCGTTAGAACCTTTATGTAGAAATTATATTGATCCTGACACCATTTTTGTAACTCTTTCACATCCTTTTTAAATTGATGGCGAATTTTTAATGATTGTTGCATAAGCTCTAGCAGGTGTGTCTTATTACTCATTCCCCTAGCGCTTTCTAATGTCTCTTTAAGGAATGTAGTAACAGTATTAGTATGTTGCCTTAGATTTAGAATAAATTGAAGCTGAACCCCTTTTAACTGATTTTCATGTTCATCCAATTGCATTTCATTAAACTCAACTGAATGCTTATTGTATATATCTATCAAGAAATTTCCACTCCTCACAAAGATCTCTCTTACTTGATCAAAATTTTTAGTAAGCACCTCGATCAACTGAGATTTTTCCTCAGCCGCTAATACCTTTACCCCCTCTGGCTGAAAAAGCACGTTTTGAGTAACAACCTGTAATCGCTTAAACACACTTTTCACTTCATCAATATGGTCCGTAGATTCCGCAATTCTTTGACACTCACCTCGTATCTTCGTTGGGACACCCTCTCCTAAACTTACTTGAATCCTTTCAAATATAGCCTCTACTCCTTGATTCAAACCCACAAAAAGTTTCTCATAAAGAGACTGACTTTCCTTAATATAGCCTTCAGATGGAAAATCCCCTTTATCTAGTAATATCTGATACTTCGCTTTGAATGTATTCCAATCACCCAACAAAGCTTTTGTATTATTGCTACATTCAACCTTGCAATTAGCAATAATAGCATTAAAGTCTTGTTTTGCAATATATGGCTTTACTAATTGCAAAATAGCATTGTGTCGAGCATAAATGGCATTGCTAAATTTTTGTATCCCCTGATTAATGAAAGGTTCAGCAGCTTGAATATTAAGATGTTGTACTGGTTTAGGAGCTTGTGTAGAATCCATATTTTTACCTATAATTAATTTACTAATACATTAATTATAACATAATTATAATAAGATTTCAAATAATTACTTTAAGGATAATGGGTGGTGGTCCTTATACACCCTGTTTTTAAGCTCTTTAGAGACCCTGGTATAGATGGTGGTGGTAGCAATGGTAGTATGCCCTAAAATCTCCTGGATAGAGCGAAGATCCATCCCTTTTTCAAGTAAATGGGTAGCAATACTGTGTCTAAGGGTATGGGGAGTGATTTTTTTAACGATCCCTATCCTTTTTTGATAGCCTACAAAAAGCCTATCTATGGATCTTGGAGTGATCCTTTCCCCAAATCGATTTAAAAAAACCGCCTTTTTATCAAATTCGGATAGATGTTTTTCAATACTTTGTAATCTTTTATCATGACTTAAGTAGTTAAGCAGCATCTTATTACAGCGGGTGGTTAAAGGGACAATTCTCTCCTTATCCCCCTTTCCGAGCACCTTAATCATAGATTCTTCGGGGTAGTAGTGAGATTTATCTAACCCAACAAGTTCAGACAGTCTGATTCCAGAGCTATAAAAAAGCTCAATAATCACCCTATCTCGGAGCCCAAGGTAGGTATTCATATCAGGTAATTCCATCAGCTCTTTTATCTCCTCAACCTCTAAAATAGAGGGAATCTTTCTCACAGATTTAGGGGTTTGAAGGGTGATTGTAGGATTTTCTTTAACCACCTTTTTTCTTTGTAAAAAGGTATAAAAGGAGCGGATGGCAGAAAGGGATCTGGCAATGGATGATTTCATTTTTCCCTCATAATGGAGTTTACCGAGAAACTCTCTAAGGGACTCAGGAGAGCATTTTCTATCCTTTAAAAATTCTAATAAGGCAAAAAGATCTATAGAATAATTTCTAATCGTATGAGGGGATGAGCCTTTTACATTTTCAAGATAATCTATATACAGATCGATCCATTTAGCTTTCAAAAGAGCCCCTTGTTAATCTTTATTATGAAGCTTTTTCTATTAACATTCAAAAGGAAACTCTTGCCAAGATCCCCCCCTCTACGCTATACTGGACGTCAAATACGAGGTCATATGTTAATTCTTGATAAGATCACAAAAAAAATGGGCGCAAGGGTATTATTTGAAAATGTTTCAGCGTCATTTAACTCAAATATTCGCTATGGTTTAACAGGCCCAAATGGTGCTGGTAAATCAACCCTTATGAAAATCATGGTAGGATTAGAACATCAAACATCTGGCACTGTTTCTCTTCCAAAAAAAGTGGGATTTCTTAAGCAAGATCTTT
>CAMCSI010000100.1 GCA_945877885.1 Chlamydia trachomatis | reverse complement strand
ATAACTTTTCTCCTTGTAAAATTGGAGAGAAAGTTTCGTTCTAAATCAATTTACTATCAAGTAAAATCTTCATGCGTTAGCCCTGACTTTTTAGTTGTACCACTATGCCAATTGACTTCAATTTCTTACCATTCTGATAAAGCTTTTTTAGCAATTCAGATAATTTTGGTAAACATTGCCCCGCAACACAAGGACGCCCTTGGTTATTAGTTTTAATAGAAGACTCATCGTACAGGCGTGCATCAAGGCGTAATTTAGAAATAAGATCTATTTTATTAGCTAAACAAGCATAGACAAGCTTAAAACAAGAAAAAGCGCTATCACCAACAATTGTTGTTTTTTTTGATTTTTACCAGCCCAACGACGTACTAGATAGGCAATTTGATAAGCTCATTCAGGCATTTTTTTTAGCGAGCTTTTCAGTTGAGATCATTTGTGTTTTGTGATAATCGCAAGGGCTATTTAGGTAGCATTAAAATGCTAAGAAATGGAAGAGCCCAAGTTCTTGATGTAAAAGGCAATCGGACATCGATTTCGCGAACAAGCCAATGTAAGCCGGTGCAGAGAGTTTTAGTGGACTTAGGAGTTTATACAGCATCACGATATTTACCCTATGATTTAATTTTTTGACCCCTTATGACGTTCAACAGTCGAGTCAATACTAATAAATATTTCAGACAGTTGAGTAAGAGAAACGATCTGTTGAAAATGAAGTATAACTCACTTTAGAGTAGACCATTTTGACCCACTAAGAACGCAATGAAACTTAGAATAATTTTCAATGTCCTTAAGATTTAAAATACGCAAAAGATCTGCAACAATACGTTTACCCTTGCTGAGGATATGAGCAGTAAAAAGTTGTATGGCTTTTTTATATACAGGTTGAAAAAATAGTGGCGAAAAGATAGCGAAAACGTATATAAAGGTTGCAGGCAGATTTTTCATTCCATATTCTTTATTTGTGATTGAAAAAAGATTTAGTATGAAAATCTGCCTCTTTTTTTGCAAAAGATCTATTTTAAAATTTTAAAGATTTCAAAAAGTTCATATTCCTCCCCTATATTTCGCATTTAGCTGCCTAAAAAGAACCTTAACAGAAGAGGGAGCGAGAGCTAAAAAATCCTAAAGTCGAATCAAAGATTTCAGTCTATTTCTTCAATTGTAAAAAGCTTGCTTTTTCTTGCCGGTGAGGGCAGAGGCGATTTTTACGGCGTCTCTTGTTGAGACGTGTTTTGTTAAAAGGGCCATGAGGGCCGCGTCTTCTAGGTCGAGCTTTACTAATTCGGCTTTTTTACCTTCAACGATGACGCAAAGCTCGCCACGGGTTAATTTGTCTTCAAAGAGGGCGGCGTTTTCCTTAGTGGTAGAGATGAGTGCTTCGTGAATTTTAGAGAGCTCTTTTGCGATATGGATGGTTGTTTCTTCGGGAAATAAGGAGATGGTTTTCATGATTCGTTTTGGTGATTCGAAAAATAGAGAAAGACCTTCGTAGATTAGGATTTCTTTGATTAGGGCGAGCTGCTCACTTTGCTTTTTTGGGAAAAAGCCGAGGAATTGGAACTTATTATAGGTTAGGCCGGAGAGGGCAAGCGCTGTGGGGATGGCAGAGGGTCCAGGTAGTGAGTGGACGAGATAGCCTTTATCATGGCAGGCTCTGATTAGAAAGGCTCCTGGGTCGTTGATAGAGGGGGTTCCTGCATCAGAAACTAGGCATATGTTTTTGCCATTTTCGATGTCTGCTAATATGGATTCTTGTAGGCTTTTTTCGTTGTGTTTGTGAAAGGGGATCAGCTTTTTAGATATTTCAAAATGATGGAGTAGGAAGCCTGTTTTTCGTGTGTCTTCACAAAGAATATAGTCGCAGGCTTTTAGCGATTCAAGGCATCGCAGCGTGATGTCTTTTAGATTTCCAATCGGTGTGGGGATGATGCTTAGCATAGTTTTTCCGAATATGAAAGATTTAGGTGGCACCCAGATTCGAACTGGGGATAAGGGCTTTGCAGGCCCCTGCCTTACCACTTGGCCATGCCACCTTGATAAGAATCTATAGAGGATACTCCTTCTCTTAAATATTATCAAATACTTTTGAGGTATTCTCATCACATTTGATAAATTATCTTCAGATATTCTAATCTTGGAGGTAAAATAGTGATTTAAAATATTTTCTAAACCGATTTTCTTCCACTTTAAATTATCAAGGTCCATCTAATTTGGTTGAATAATACTTGATATTATTCACAAGAAGTTATAATTTTTTTTGCAAAATCAACATAGCGAATTTTTTATGAATAAATCCTTTGCCTTTTTGTTTCTCTTGTGGATCCAAATATTTTCTATTGATTGGATGAATCCAAGTATCGAAGATTTTAAATCTTTAGAAGAAAATCTTATGAATTCGACATATATGTATCTTCCAGATCTTATATTTTATAGGAAAAATCATCCACCATATGATGGAAGAGTTCGATCTTATAAAGAGTTCAAATTTTCTCAAGATGATCAGTTTGATAAAGATGTAAATATTGTAAGTATTGGTAAAAACACAAAGAAAATTGCTATTTGCACATATTTTAGTTCAAATTATTTTAAGAAAAATCAAGGTATCCAATATTTTATAAACATGCGTATAAATGAATTAAAAAAAGTCTTTTTTGATGGGGATTATGTTTATCAAGTAGGGGGATATCCAAATATAGCTGAGGGTGATTTAGTTTTACATGAAACGCCGTATGCGTTTAAAATCTCTATGATTCGAAGACTTCAGAGATTAGGATACAGTAAAATACTTTGGCTAGATGCAATTATCAATATTAAAAGAAATCTAGATCCGTTTTGGGAAAGATTAAATAGCAATCCAATATTTGTACCTCCATCCATCTGGAGATTTCGATTATATTGCCCAAATCATGTTAAAGAGGCAACAGAGCTTTCTTGTCAGGGTGCTAGAAAAGTAACACACTTTGAATCAGGTATACTTGGTTTGAATTTAGCAGATCCATCTATACAAGACCTAATGATACAATGGTATGATCTAGCTTTACTTAAATACCCCTTTTTTTCATATTTCCCTGAACAAATGCCACTAAGTATCCTCATCTACAAAAATAACATTGTAGTTAATTCAAATGATTGGAGGAATTACTTTCATTATGACTATGAACCCATTATAACAGATGTTGACGACACAACTGGCTAATTTAGACTAGTTACACTATGAAGTACAGTTTCAAATATTTAATTTAACAACTCACCTTGTCTAAGATGAATTTAAAGTATATATAACCACCCGCAAGCAAAGCTTACTAGAGATCACAAAGATCACAGAGAAAAGTATTAAAATCTTTATAAAATCCTTATAATCATAAAGTGCTTTTCTATTTTTATTAACATGGATAAAAGGATTTAAGGATAAAAATGTAAATAATCTCTTTTGATTCAAGAGGTGCTTAAAATTGATGGATCGATTTTCCTATAGATTTCATGACATCTTGATTTAAAGTGATTCCCAGATGGGTTTCATCATCGATAATTTTGATATGAATTTCATTCATGATTTTTCTATAGGCTTGAGGCTCCATAAGTTCATCTTGTGCCCCAACAAAACACACGTATTTATCACCTAACGATTTAATATCATTTTGATAAGGTATTTTTGGGTGGTATGAGGTGTTTAAATTAAAGGTATAAGATAGGGTTTCTTTTCCATTTTGCAATTCAGGAGGTAAACGAAAGGAAATAACATTTGAATGGTTAAAATTTTCAATGCCAATGGCATTTAATACTGAAATAGACAAAATTTTTAACATAGAAACCTTTGCCCAGTCCCCACTTTTTTTCATTGTGGGGGCTGACAAAATAGCTGGCGCTAAAAGAATGTATCCAGAAAAAAAATCACTATATTTACTTCCTGCCAACCGAATTGCTAGACCGCCACCGCTAGAATGTCCGAGTAAATATATTTTCTTATCTTGGAGGCTAAGCTCTTCAATTAAATCCATAATATCATCTTCAAGTTGACCTATATAAGCGCAGTCACCCGGTGTTGTACCAGAACCAAAATGACCCCTTAAATTTGGAACAATTACCTCACCCACCTCTTTAGAGAGATACATTGATAAATCATGTAAATACTCGCCATGAGATCCAGATCCATGGATGCATATAATGACTTTTTCTAAGTGAATACTCTCATATTGGCGATAGCACAACACTTCCTTATCTCTGGCTAAAAATTTCTTTAATTTTTGAAGATCGTGGTTTTTTTGAGAAAAAGACTTTGGAAAGTGTATAGATGCCTCCAAATTAACGGTACCTAACATCACTAAAATACTTATTTTAAATATTAAATTATTTTTTAATATATTAAACATTGGTGATACCAGCATTCTTTAATTATTACATGTATAAGTGAAATATTCAATCGAAAAGAATTCGTTAAAAAGATAACGCTTTTCAAGGTATTGCCAATTGCTTATAATAGTACTATGTTTGAATTCAAAAAAATGATTAAACCTTCGCTTATAGCGGCTTTTTTTACTCTTCTATTGACAGGTTTGTATTATACGGGCTGTTTTGAGTATTTTAAGTGGTCTGTTTGGCAGGAGATTCATGGTGACATAAAGGCATTTGTAGGTCAAAACCTTATCCGCTCCATGATCATGGCGGTTTGCTTTTATTTTGCGGCTATTTTGTCTTTTATTCCGGGGTTAATGCTATTTGATCTTATCATTGGGTATATGTTTCCTCAGGCAATTGGGATGCTCATCATTATGACAGGATCGGCAGTCGGTGCTTTAGTTATTGTTTTTGCGTGTAGAGTTGGTTTCAAAAAGTTTTTTTTAAAGGGTGAGAGTCCAATTTTACAAAAAATTGAGCGCGGTTTTGCAAAGAATGAGACCATGTATTTATTCTTTTTAAGATTCGTTCCTTTTTTCCCATTAGCGCTTGTATCAGCGGCTTTATCATCACTTAAGATTTCTTATAAAAAGTTATTTCTTACCACGTTTTTTGGCATGTTACCAGTCTCTTTTGCTTTAACCACTGTTGGCAGATCTTTAGGGGAGCTT
>CAMCSI010000099.1 GCA_945877885.1 Chlamydia trachomatis | reverse complement strand
ATACCATCTAAGTTTTGACTTACCTAATTTTGCATAGGTCTCTACCTCACTACCAAATAGTTGGATAGCACGAAATTCTGTATTTTTTAGGTATTGTATAGGACCCTTGTATTCTATAGATAAACCTATCTGCTCACTCATAGCCTCTCCTTTTGTAAAAAAAATTATAATATAAATTAAATATTAACTTTACAACAAAAAATAGTTAACTAATTATTATTTCCCTTGAAGAAGATGTTTATTTTCCGTAGGTTATACGTTGATTTTAAATATTGAAAGATGATTTTTTTTAAAAGGAGGGTTTTATGATAATTTTAGGATTACTAGCATCGACATCGATAAGTGTACAACAGCAAATGGAGAATATGACCATAAAGCAAAAAGTGGGTCAGGTGATCATGGCTCATGTGCATGCAAAAGAGGTCAATGATGATGCTAAGAAATTGATTGATTTAGGTATTGGTGGGATCATTTACTATAATTGGGCAAATGGGTTGGATTCTTTACATCAAGTAAGAAACTTAAGCAGTGGTTTACAAAAGGTTGCAAAAATTCCATTGTTTATTGCTATAGATCAAGAGGGTGGTATCGTCGAGCGTCTACAAAATGGATTTACAAGATGGCCTGGAAATAGAGCTCTTGGTGAAACAAATGACGCAAGACTTGCTTATAAAGCGGCTTATTGTATTGGAAAAGAGCTTTTAAGTGTTGGTATCAATGTAAACTTTGCTCCTGTGGTAGATGTAAATTCAAACCCAAATAATCCTGTAATTGGAGTGCGTTCGTTTGGAGAAGATCCTCAAAAGGTGGCAGATTTTGGATTAAAAGCAGTAGAGGGTTTTGAAAGAGCAGGAATTATACCCTGTTTAAAGCATGTTCCAGGTCATGGAGATACTGGTAAGGATTCTCATATAGATCTTCCCATCATTTATAAAACGTTAGAAGAAATGAGAGAAGTAGAGCTTTACCCTTTTATGTATATACGTTCGAAAATGGTGATGACAGCTCACACCCTTATTCCCGCTATTGATCCAGATAATTGTTCAACACTATCGAAAAAAACGCTTGATTTATATAGAAAGGAGACTGGTTTTGGGGGAGTAATCATCTCGGATTCACTGGTTATGGAAGGGGTATTAAAGGGGGCGAAAAACGTAGATGAAGTTGCCATCAAAGCATTTAATGCAGGATGTGATATTCTTCTTTTAGGAGGGTCGCAGTTACATGGCGTTAAAACAGTTGAGCTTTCTATAGAAGATATTGAGCAGGTACAAAGATCGATGGTAAATGCAGTAGAGGTAGGGGAAATTTGTTCAGAAAGATTGAATGTGGCGGTAAGACGGATACTAAACTTAAAGTCACAGACATTTAACAGTCTAAAAACACCCTTAACATCTGAGGATTTAAAAAACCATAGTCTTTTAGCTTTAGAGATTGCAACAAAAGCATTGAAGGTTACGGTCAATGACCCTTCTGCGGATGTATCCGTAAAAGGGAAAAAGAGTGCAATTATTTTACCTCAGTTTTTGAGACAAACCTTAGAAGGAACAAGCTTATCTACTATTGAGAATTCTCATGTTGTATCATTTGGGGAAAAAGTTCCGGAAGGTGTGGATGTGTTAATTGTATGTAGTTATAACGCACATGCAGACCCGATTCAACAAGAGCAGATTCTAACTTTAATAGAATTAGGCAAACCAGTTAATCTTGTGGTATTAAGAAACCCTCAAGATGAAGAGCTGTTTGCAAAAGCGACACGTGTGATAAAGACGTTTAGCCCTTCAAAACCATCTTTTGATGCAGTGGGAAATTTTTTGAAAGGATAAAACAATGCGCTATCTCTTATTTATTGCAGTATCCATGTATACATCTTTGTTTGCTCTTTATGTGAGTGATAATGATGCAAAAATCATTGGCGATCGTATCTGGAACAATGAATGTGGTAAAAAAGTCTCAGGGTTAACACATTGGAATGTTGGAGAGAATTTTCCCTCCCTGGGTATTGGTCATTTTATTTGGTACAAAAGTGGTAAGATGGAAAAATTTGAGGAAACATTTCCAGAGCTTATCGTTTTTTTAAAAAGTAAAAAGGTAGCTGTTCCATCTTGGATTCTTTCTGCAAAAGGTTGCCCGTGGAGCTCACGTGATGACTTTTATTTAGCAATTGAAAGTAAGGAGATGAAAGAATTAAGGGACCTTTTGTTAAAAACAGTAGATCTTCAGGCAAAATTTATTGTTTGTCGATTAGAAAAGGTTCTACCAAAAATGATTGCGATGCTTGATAAAAAAGATAAACTGTTAGTTACAGGCCATTTTTTATCCCTTGCAAAAGAGGCTAACGGACTTTACGCTTTAATAGACTACTTAAATTTTAAAGGTAGTGGTACCGCTGAAACTGAAAGATATAAAGGAGAGGGTTGGGGTCTTTTACAAGTGCTTCAAGGTATCCCCTTAAATTCTAAATGCCCTCTAAATGACTTTGTGGAATCAGCAAAATCTGTTTTATCAAAACGGGTGCAAAACTCCCCAAAGGAAAGAAATGAAGAGCGTTGGCTTACAGGTTGGAATAATCGGTTAGATTCATATCTTTCAGAACACTAATGATTAACTCACCTTGGATAAGGTTAGTTAAAAATATATATCACCACCCGCAAGCAAAGCTTGCTAGAGATCACAAAGATCACAGAGAAAAACATTAAAATCTTTATAAGCCCCTTTGTGGGCTTTGTGCTCTCTAGTGAGCAAAGCAAGCGGGTGGTTTAATATCCGTTTTTTTGTTAATGAACGGGATCTTCATGCGTAAGGTTAGTAATTAACCATTGATTTTTATGGGAATATTCATCTGTTTGAAGAA
Organism: Chlamydia trachomatis; assembly: GCA_945877885.1. Taxonomy (GTDB): domain Bacteria; phylum Chlamydiota; class Chlamydiia; order Chlamydiales; family 2-12-FULL-49-11; genus JAJACQ01. The sequence continues at coordinate 2,296 of CAMCSI010000099.1, read as the reverse complement.
GGTATTTACCGATTCATTAGTAATTTTCAGAGGGATTTTGGAAACATTTTGAACATCTAGGAGGATTTTTAAAAGGATGGTTTTGGCAATTTGGCTTGTAATATCTCCATTTTTAGTGGAAAGATTTTTGAAGGTAAGGTTTTTGATCTTGGTCACATTTACATTTCCGCTCGCATCTGTATAATTGACGGTGATATTATTGATTAAAAGGGTGTCGATGGTGGTGTTTTTATCACTTGCGGAGGTGGTAGGTTTTTGAGAGCTTGTAATATGATTTATAACCGTATCCCAATTAGTGAGAGCGCCCCCTCCTGGCATAACTTCTATATCTAGAATTAGATCATCCAACGTAATCTTACTAATCTTAATATCTTTACCTAAATAGGTGGTAATAGGGGCTACAACAGATAACTTACCAATAGTTAGAGCATGGGGATGTTTTGTTTTAGGTGGATTTTCAACGTTTAAATCCCAGAGCTTTAAATAGGAGTGGGTTAATGCAGCGTTACCGACGGTTGTTTTTGCTCCAAAGGAGGTGGTGAGTATCGATCCTAAGACGGTTGCTATAAAAATGTATCCTATAATAAAAGCCAAAGCAATGGCGGCAAAAAGGGAGAGGATAATAACTAAAAATTTCTTCATAGCCTCACCCTCATCAATTTAACTAAAAAATGCAAGAAAAGAATGTAAATCATTGATTTTATACCAGTAAGTCTAAAAGTTTGTTTGTGCTTTATAATAAAAGAAACAAAGCTTTCGGAGGAGAAGGTGCTAGATAATATTGATACAACAGTCGAAACGGTGGAAGTTTCCACTAAACCCTTAATTATGGAGAAGGTTTTGATGGGCATTTCTTGGTTTTTCAAAAAGATAGGATCAGGGATAAAATGGATCGTGGTCGAAGGTTACTTGCTTATAAAATGGATGGTGATAAAAGCCTTTGCAGCTCTATTTTGGATGATAAAGAAGATCTCGATTTTTATTAAAAAGGTAATTGTTGTGTTAGTCGTTCCTCCATTTTTAGTGGTAAGGGTTATTTATAAGGTGATGAAGTGGATCGTCTTAAAAATTTGGACTATCCTGAAATGGTTTTTCACTACAGATAAAATTTCGGAAGCTCTTTCAATATCAGTTAGAATAAAGGCGGCGTTTAAGGCCCTAAATTCTTCAGAAGGCACGGCGATGGAAAAGTTTAAAAATGCGATAAAGGCGCTATTTACCCTTTCTGCCATTAGTGAAAATTCAAGTGAAGAAGTGGTGGTCCTTACTATGACCGAAGAGATTAAAGATCAGACTACTGGCTTTTGGTCTAGTTTGTTTGGAACCTCTTTAAACTAAGAATGAGTCGGTTAAGTCAATATCCCTTCTTTTTGGTAAAATAAAGAAAAAGGAAAAATGTATGGCAGATGAAACAAATAATCTTACCTCTGAAATTCAGTCGCTAGTAGATAATTATACGGCAGCAGGATCAAGTAATTTGAGTGGACTTCTTCTTAATGTGCAAAATGCTGTGAATAAATATTCTGGAGTCATTTCCAATGGTTCTGAGATTGCTTCTAAAATTACTTCTATTATTTCTGGCTCAGGGTTATCCCCAGAGGATGTTGAGGTAATTACCACATTTACCTTACAAGCTATTCCAACAGTTGTTTCAACGTTAACAAATGTGATTACCGATGTTCCATTAATTATTACAAAAATTAAAGCTGGCTTTACTTGGTTTTTCAAAAAGCTTTGGGCCGTTCTTAAATGGACTGTTAGAGAAGTTTATCTTGTGATCAAATGGATCCTTAAAAAGATTTTTCTTGGGATTTACTGGATATTTAAAAAAATCATTTCAGCAATATTTTGGATGATTAAGAAAGTGTTAATTGGTGTAGAACGAATTTTAGTAGGCACTTATAAAGCTATTAAATGGCTAGTTCTAAAAACATACTCAGGAATTAAATGGTTTTTCAGTTCAGATACAATGGATACATCGCTTGTTGTTACTGCAGCAGATAAAGTAGAAAGCGCAGTAAGAAATTTACTAGGTACAGAAACGGCAACAACTACACCTGAAGCCTCAACAGTAGTGGAGGTAGCAGAGGTAGTAGAGGTTCCCGAAGCACCTACGAGCACCTCTTCAATCACTGATTTATTGAGAGGGGTTGTAAATGCCGCCTCCGGCATCTCAGCTATTCCAACTATTCCAACTATTCCAACTATTCCAACTATTCCAACTATTCCAACTATTCCAACTATTCCAACTATTCCAACTATTCCAACTATTCCAACTATTCCAACAGATGCATCA
>CAMCSI010000098.1 GCA_945877885.1 Chlamydia trachomatis | reverse complement strand
TAGTAACGGCCACTCCCAACTTACCGACGACTATCCCCGCGGCACAGTTGGCAATATGCGCCGCTTCAATTGCGTTCGCGCCGGCCGCCCCAGGAGCTCTCATACCACGACTTCTAGTCCAAGCTCTTTTATGAAAGGTACCTTTGTCTACAAATGCTTCGCACACATATAAATCATCTCTTTTAGCATCGTTATTATGCTCTGCATTTGCAACAGCACTTAACAATGTTTTTACTAGTAATCGACCAGCTTTAGTAGATGTTTGGTTTAATTGGAAAAGAGCCTGATCAATAGTTAATCCTCTAATCAAATCAATAATAACACGAGCTTTTTGAGGGCTTACCTTAGCATGCTTTGTTTTTGCTCTAACAAGAGCCATAATTCTCTCCTAATTTACTTCTTAGTTCCTGGTTTTCTATAAATTCTAGTTGGTGAAAACTCGCCAAGCTTATGGCCTACCATGTTCTCACTAACGAATACAGGAATAAATTTCTTTCCGTTGTGTACTTCAAAATTAAGTCCAATCATATCAGGTGTTAGCATTGAACGCCTAGACCATGTCTTAATCGGAGTTTTAGAACTTTCTGCTTTTGCTTTTCTCACTTTTGCACTTAAATGATGATCTACAAACGGTCCTTTTCTTAATGATCTTCCCATTATTTCTCCTTATTTTTTCCTACGGTCTTTTACGATTAACTTCGAACTCTTTCTCTTAGATCTAGTTTTAAATCCTTTAGAAGGAGTACCCCAAGGTGATCGAGGTGTATGACCTTTACTCTTACCTTCACCACCACCCATCGGATGGTCTACTGGGTTCTTCACTGATCCACGAGATAGAGGAACAATTCCTTTCCATCTATTTCTACCAGCTTTTCCAATAACCATTAGGTTGTGTTCCACATTAGAAATTACCCCAAGAGTTGCTTTACATTCTTCTCTCACTAAACGAACTTCTCCAGAAGGCATTCTCAATGTCGCATTTCCTGCACTTCTACCCATTAACTGAGCAGATGAACCGGCTGTTCTTACCATTTGAGCGCCACGTCCTGCTGTTAATTCAATATTATGTATTGTTGAACCAACTGGCATAAATTTTAGTGGTAAACAGTTTCCTGTTTTAAATGGTGCATCTTCCCCAGATTGAACGAAATCGCCTTGCTTTAACCCTTTAGGAGCAATAATATATCTTTTTTCTCCGTCAAGGTAGTGTAAAAGAGCAATATGTGCTGTTCTATTTGGGTCATACTCGATAGAGGCAACTTTTGCTTTAATACCATCTTTGTCTCTTTTAAAGTCAACTATTCTATAATGCTTCTTATGACCACCACCACGACCTCGTGATGTTAGGTGACCTTTTTTATTTCTTCCTGATGACCTTGTCTTTTTTTCAAGTAAGGATTTTAAAGGTGAAGTATTCTTTGTCAGTTCTTCAATACCAGGTAGGATTAGCTGTCTTCTTCCAGGTGTAGTAGGTTTATATTTTCTTAGCATTTCAGTTTCCTATATTAACTTTCTAAATCAAGCTTGCAACCCACTTTCAAAGTTACAATGGCTTTTTTTATCATCTTGGCAAGACCAGGTTTGATCCCACGCTTTCTTGATTTTTTTACTTTTCCAGGTAGATTTACAATATTTACTTTAGAAACTTTAACCCCTTGATCTTTATATAGGTCTTCAATTTCTTTTCTAACTTCAATCTTATTAGCCCAGTTTGCAACCACAAATGTGTATTTAGGTGATTTGCAAGCTCTTAAAGATTTATTACTTTCCATGTCCATAAGGGAAGAAAGCATGCTAGATTTCTCTGTAACATGTAATCCTCTAATGATTTCAGACTTTCTTCTATCCATTTTATCTCCCTACCAATTCATTAAGATTATCCTTAGCTGACTCAACAACGATAATATGTTGGTGAGCTATAACTGTATAACCATTCAAATTTTCTATATATTGAAAAGACACTTTTGGTAGATTTCTTAAACTCTTTTGAAAATTAACAATTTCATCTCCATCTCTCTTATTTACTAAGAATAAACAGGTTTTTGTCATATCAATTGTTTTCAAAAACTTTGCAAATACTGACGTCTTTGGTGTTTTACACTCTTGTTTGATATCATCTCTTAAAAAGAGTAAGCGGCCGTTTTCAATTTTTTCACAAAGAAGAGTCGAAATAACTTGTCTTCGTTCTTTTTTATTAATTCTTACGTGCTGATCAAATTTAGGTTTTGGAGTATGAACTCTACCTCCACCTTTATACTGAGGAGCTCCTAAGAACCCTTGTCTTGCTTTACCAGTACCTTTTTGAGCATGTGGCTTAGCGCCTGAGTGATTTGCCTGACTTCTATCAATTGTGTTAGCAGACCATTGTCTAGCATTTTCTCTCAAAGCTTTAATATAATCTTTTGTTGATTGAGGATGAGCTCTTAAATCTGAATCAATAACAGCTACTTCTATAGCTTCTAATTCTTTCCCCTCAAAATCATATTGTTTACATTTCATTGTCATAGTGATTTATCCTCTGAATTACTTTTTTCCCTTGATGCTGTTACATACATATACTGTGCCGCCATTTGCACCAGGGATACCGCCTTTAACAACTAAGATTCCATGTTCTGCATCCATTTCTAATACCTCAAGACCTTCAGTACAACGATTTACAGCGCCCATTTGACCTGCGCCTTTTTTCCCCTTCTGAACACGTCCATGAGAAGTTAAAGAACCTGTTGAACCAAGATGTCTTACAACTGGACCTGCACCATGTGATTTTACAATACTTCCCACTCTAAATCTTTTTATTACCCCTGCGTAACCTCTACCTTTAGTAGTTCCTCTTACGTCAACAAATGATCCGTTAGAAAAATAAGTTAAATCTATTAAGTCACCTGGTTTTTTACCCTCTAAAGAACCCTTTGATTCGACCATAGTTCTCATCGCTGGCATTCCATCCTTATAATGTCCAAGATCAGGCTTTCTAGCTGTTCTTTTTTGTTTCTCAGATAAAGCGAAGGCAGCAAGCTTAACAGCTTCATAACCATCGGTTTCAATCGTTTTAGACTGAACAAGAAGATTCGGTTGAATTTCAATAATTGTACATGGAGTATTTTTTCCAGTTTTAGAACAGAATATACGGGTCATGCCGCGTTTCTTTCCAATTAGAGTTAGAGACATACTATTAATCCTTTATAGCAGTTTCCCTTCTCATAAAGAAGGCTGATTTAGTTTGGTCGTTATTTCCTATTTGAGAATCTACGATAAGTTATGCGAAGATGTTACCAAATAGAATGATTTTTGCACAATGTTTTTTTATCTTTTTTTATTTTTAGGAGTAGGAGCCACTAGTTGCGAAGAATTTTTTACTTTAATTACAGATACTTTTATCCTTGAAATCAAAAATGAAGAAAAAATTAAGGTGATTATCACCACAAATATCATCCACTCAGAGTTAGATAATTTTTCTAAAACCTTAGTTTTGTTTTGAAAAATGCCGTTTTTCAATCTCATCCACCCTTCCTAACTTTGAAATTAAATAGGAGCTTAAAAATAATACTAAATTTATTACAACAAACGTAATCACAGCAGGAGAAAAAATAGCCACCCCAGCAGCTAATGCAATAATACTTACAACCGATGTGGCTAAAACAAAAAAATTCTTTGTCAAATCCACCCATTTTGAGAGTGTATATAAAGTAATCTCTCTTAATTTTACAAAGTTATCCGTATCTATTGCATGATCAAGTTCAACTTGCACCCTACCGCTTAAAGCTTTTATTTTAGAAACAATTTTCACTGTATCAATAATAGATGAGATAGATGAAAGGGTTCCACCTACCACAGTAAGAACTTGCGTGGCTATACACAGGAAAACACATTTAACAAAAGATAAAACATTAGATGCGACAACCTTCAAAACCCCAGCAATCCCAGCACTTATATTTAAAGCACTTACCGGGCTCTTTCTTTTAGAGGGAGGGGTACAACTGGCTTCCACAATTTTACCTACATGAGTAGCTGTATCAAACACGACAGGATCAAATAAGGCCGGCAACATAGCTTCCATTCTTTCTACTCCTTAAGCGTTTGTGAATAATGAGATTATATTCAATAAAAAAAATACACGCAAGAATTAACTTACGTGTATTTGATTTTACAAACCTATGCAACAAGTGTATTACACAGCTACTGCACAAGGCTCCCCATCTAACAAGTTTTTAGCAAACTTGTTCTTGTTTGAAGAAACAATACCTTTCACAATACCACTAGCTAGTGCAGAAACCGCTACAACAACCCCGGCTATTGGAAGTAACAGTGCAGGAAGAACTACACCAAATAGTGCAATGATTCCAACAATTGCTAAGAAAATGGCTGCAACAGCTGCTGCAATTTTAAAGATTTCGCCCAATTTCTCACCTTTTACTGTAAATTTGTTATCGGCAAGTTTTTTACTTGCTTCTGCAATGTTAAACACGCCACCAACAAATTTCAAACCTTGACCAATACCACCAAGAATACTATTTACTTCTGATGAAATTGGAATAATTCCAGCTGACGCTAATTTTTCTGTAGCGCTAACACCCGCTGCTGCTGCATTTGCTGCTGCACCACCAAATGCTAATCCTTTACCAAGATCTTTTCCATCTTTAGCAAACGCAATACCTCTATCTACAGCTTCAACAACTTTTACACCTGCATCGGCGATTCCTACAGCAGTGCTTGCACCTTTAAAGAATGACCCAGCAACCCCAAGACGTTGAACACACTCTCCAGCTAAACCGGCAGCTCTTGTTGCCTCATTTGCAATACCTAAAACAGTAGATAGATTACCTACAGTAAAGTACTTAGCAGCTCTTTCTGCAGGCGTAGATCTTGAAGGCTCTTTTGCAGTTTGAGTCCAAGTAATATCTCCATTAGGATTTCTTAATTGTATAAAAGTATGCTGAACATCACCCTTAACACTTAAACCCGTAGGTGTAGGAGAAACTGTTGTTGCCGGGGCCATGTTCACTGGAGGGGATACAACTGATGGAGAACCTGATCCTACTGGTGATCCTGCTGGCGATGCTGCTGCTTTTACTTCTGTTTTTGCTTCTGATTTTACTTCTGCTTTCACTGCTGCTGCTGCCGCTTCTTCTGCCGCTGCCGCTGCCGCTGGTGCTGGTGCTGGTGCTGGTGCTGGCGCTGCTAGTTCTTTGGCTTGAGATGCCACCTTTTTTAGTACAGGAGCAACCACTTCTGCTGTAGCTTCTGCAACCTCTCCTACTTCGTTCGACAAATCTTGCTTAACACGTGGCTCGTCATTATTTTCATTTCCTGCTGCCGCTGCTGCCGCTGC
>CAMCSI010000097.1 GCA_945877885.1 Chlamydia trachomatis | reverse complement strand
TTGGCCCTGTAGCAAGAGAGTTAAGGGACAGAGGATTTATGAAGATTGTTTCGCTTGCACCAGAGGTAATATAGGATAAAGCTATGAAGAGATTAAAAAAAGGTGATCCAGTCATCGTAATAGCTGGAAATGAAAAAGGTAAAGAAGGGACATTAGAAGCTATCGCTGCGCAAAGAGTGATAGTTAAAGGTCTGAATAAGAAGAAGAAGCATGTAAAAGGTGATAAAAGCGGTAGAGCAGGACAGATTATAGAGTTCGAAGCACCATTTAATGCTTCAAATATCGCTTACTGCGTTGAAGGCAAAGCGTGCAAATTAAGAGCACGTATAAATAGCGAAGGCAAGAAAGAAATTTACACCATCCTTTCTAATAAAGAGGAAAAGGTAATAAGAACCATTTAGAGATTTAAATAAACTATGAAAGATATTCGAAAACATTACGATACGACTGTTATAGAAAGTTTGCAAAAGAAGTTTGCTTTCAAAAACAAGCATAATATTCCAAAGCTATCAAAAATAATTGTTAGCATGGGACTTGCAGAGGCTGCAAACGATAAGCAACTCTTACAATATTGTTTGGAAGACTTGACCATTATTACGGGTCAAAAACCATTTGTAACTAAAGCTAAAAAGTCAATTTCAAACTTTAAACTAAGAGAACATCAGCCAATTGGTGCGATGGTTACTCTTCGTGGGAAAAGAATGTATGATTTTATGTTTAAGCTCATGCATATCTCCACACCACGTATTCCTGACTTTAGAGGGTTAAGTAGAAAATGTGATGGAAGAGGTAATTATTCCATGGGGCTAAAAGATCAGACGGTTTTTCCAGAAGTGAATTTAGATAAAATGAAGAAATCACAAGGTATGAATATTACATTTGTAACAACTGCAAACACAGATCAAGAGTGTGTGGAGTTTTTAGAATTGATGGGTATGCCATTTAAAAAGCACAAAGAGAATTAAGGGAGATATCGACTAAAATGAATCATGATCCAATAGCAGATATGTTGACTCGAATAAGAAATGCCATCGAAAGAGAGCATCGTTTCGTACATGTCCTTTATAGTAAAATCAATATCAATATCCTTAATGTGCTTATAGAAGCAGGTTTTATCGAAAAGATTTTAGTTAATGAAGAAGGCAGATTAATAAGAGTGTACTTAAAGTATACAACTGAAAGAAAGCCTTTAATTAATGAAATTAAAAGGGTGTCAAAACCTGGTAGAAGAATATACGCTGCAGCAGAAAATTTACCTTTCATAAGAAGAGGGTTAGGACGAACAGTTGTATCTACTTCTAAAGGTGTAATGTGCGCAGAAAAAGCAAGACGTGAAAACATAGGTGGAGAGCTTATTTGCTCTGTTTGGTAAGAAGGAAAGGAGAAACATAGAATGTCAAGACTAGCGAAAAAACCAGCCATTTTGCCAAAAGGGGTACAGATTACAGTATCTGGCAGTAAAGTTGATGTAAAAGGTCCAAAAGGTGCCCTTACGTTAATTCTCAGCGAGGGAGTTAATGTTGAAGTAGATAAAGAAGAAGCAAAAGTTGTTGCCACTGAGAGTTTAAAGCACTTACCATTTTTGGGGTTGGACAAATCTCGACTTGATAATGCAATTGAAGGTGTTACAGATGGATTTAAAAAGACTTTAGAACTAGTTGGCGTTGGATATCGTGCCGCACTAAAAGGAAATACTTTAGATTTAAGTTTAGGGTTTTCTCATCCGTGTGAGCTTGCAATTCCAGCAGGACTAAAAGTTGAAGTAGAAAAGAATACAACAATTCATGTTTCAGGAATTGATAAAACGTTAGTGGGTCAATTTAGTGCGACAATTCGTTCAAAAAGACCACCTGAGCCTTATAAGGGCAAGGGAGTTAAGTATGCGGGTGAATATATTAAGAGAAAAGCAGGTAAGAAGGCTAAGTAGGAATAATTATGCAAAGTGAATTAAAGAAAGCAAAAATTAGACAATGTCGTAGACAAAGAAGGGTTAGAAAATCCTTAATTAAATCAGCAAGACCTAGATTGTCTGTAAATCGTTCCTTAACGAATCTATATGCTCAGATCATTGATGATAGAGAGTCTAAGACAATTGTTGGAATATCAACAGCTGTTAAAGAGCTAAGTTCTATCAAGAATAAAACTGAAAAAGCAAAAAGAGCAGGTTTAATACTTGGTAAGCTTGCTATAGAAAAAGGTGTAACAGAAGTTGTCTTCGACCGTGGATTTTATAAGTTTCATGGTAGAATAGCAGCTTTTGCAGAAGGCGCAAGAGAAGCTGGATTGATATTTTAAAGAGGATTATTAGACATGTCAGAAGAGAGAAAAAACAATCGATCAAATAAGAAAGAAGAATCTAAAAATAAAGATTTTGAAGAAAAAGTTCTTTTTATCAATCGATGTGCAAAAGTAGTAAAAGGTGGTCGTCGATTTAGTTTTTCAGCTCTTGTAATCGTTGGTGACGGTAAAGGCGCTGTAGGCGTTGGATTTGGAAAAGCTAACGAAGTTGCCGATGCAGTTGCAAAAGCAGTGGAAGATGCTAAGAAAAATCTACGTACATTTGAACTTGAAGGGGATACTATCCCTTACGATGTAACAGCAACAGCAGATGGTGCTACAGTTATTATCAAATCAGCAGTAAAAGGTACAGGGATTGTAGCGGGATCACAAATCAGAGCAGTTTTGGAAATGTGCGGAATAAAAGACGTTGTTGCTAAGAGTTTAGCTGGAAATAACCCAGGTAATCAAGTTAGAGCAACATTCAAAGCTTTATCAAATTTAGAAAATAGAAAGAAAACTCTTGAAGCGAGGATGGCGTAATGTTAACTCTACACGAACTAAAAAAGACCGCAAACCAAAAGTCCAAGATGAAAAGAGTTGGACGTGGTGTAGGTTCAGGAAAAGGAAAAACATGTGGTCGAGGAACCAAGGGTGCTAAGGCAAGATCTGGTTACAAAAGACGTCATGGGCAGGAAGGTGGACAGCGTCCAGTCTTTAGAAAAATACCTATTAGAGGATTCACAAGAGGAGCCTTTAAAGTTGAGACCTTCTCTATTAATTTAGGCATGATCTCAGACAAATTTAAAGATGGCGAGATTGTTTCGAAAGAATCTTTAATACAGAAAAGCTTGATTTCTAAGAAATCATCAGCCAAAATTAGAATACTTGGTCACGGTGAACTAACTGTGAAAGTAAATTTTTCAGCGCATCATTTTTCAAAGACAGCTGAAGAAAAAATTCTAAAAGCTGATTGCAAGGTTGAACGTTTATTATGATAGACAAACTTCGAAGTATATTCAAAGTAAAAGAGTTGAGGGAGAAAATTGGTTTTGTCCTTCTTATGTTACTTGTGTGCCGTATCGGTGCTTATATAACTGTTCCTGGAATAAATGGTGAGTTAATACTCAAATCATTCAGAGCAGCTATTGGCGGCGGGCAGAATTTATTTCAGTTTGTTGATGTTTTTACAGGTGGAGCGTTTGCAAAGATGACCTTGGTCGCCCTAGGGGTGATGCCATATATCACAGCCTCCATCTTCATTCAACTTTTGATGGGACTTGTCCCTTCTTTACAAAGAGAGATTAAAGAGAGTGCTGAAGCTGGAAAACGTAAGCTTGGAATCTGGACTAGAATCTTAACTCTATTTATTGCGATATTTCAATCTGGTTTATACGCTAAACAAGCCCTTGGCTTCAATATAGCGACACCTGGTATCATTTTCCCAGAATTTATCGAAGTAACTGCATTTGGTGTACCTTGGTTGTTTTATCTAATCACTATTGTCTCCATGACAACAGGGACATTATTTTTAATGTGGATCGGAGAGCAGATTACAGAAAAAGGTATTGGTAACGGAATGAGTATGATTATTTCATTAGGTATTCTATCAGCCCTACCAAGAACCTTGGGAAGTATACTTACAGGATTAAATATCGATTCACAAGATGCAGGTCAATTAACACTTACATCATTAATTGTATTATCATTTATCTTTGTAGGAATCATTGTGGGAACAATTATGGTTCTTCAAGGGATTAGAAAAATACCTATACAATATGCAAGACGTAATGTAGAAAGTACTGGGAATCAGGCTAAAACTCCATTTATTCCTTTAAAAATCAATTTTGCTGGGATCATGCCTGTAATTTTTGCATCTTCGTTTTTGATGTTCCCTGCAACGGTAGCATTACTATTGAAGAACTATCCAGTGATATCAAAAATAGCAGGCTATATATCACCTGGTACAAATGGTTATATGATTGCCTTTGTATCTTTGATCATTCTGTTTACATTTATCTGGACATCTATGCAATTTAGACCAGATCAGATTGCTTCAGATATGAAAAAAAGCGGTGCATTTATACCAGGAGTAAGACAAGGAAAGCCTACAGAAGAGCATATTCAGCACTCTATGACAAGAATTACGTGTATTGGTGCTTTTTTTCTGGCTTTTATTGCGATTTTGCCTACAATAGTAGGGAAATTATTAGCAATCGATCCTACAATCAGTCAATTCTTCGGTGGAACATCGATATTGATCTTAGTGGGAGTGATTTTGGATTCTAGTAAGCAGATAGAATCTCATCTAATAATGCAAAAATATGATGGATTTATGTCCCAGGGCAAAATGACAGGAAAATTTTAAATATAGGATTAAGGAAATATGCCAAGAGTAGCAGGAGCGGATATACCAAAGAAAAAACGATTAGTCATAGCATTGACATACGTTTATGGTATTGGACCAAAAAGAGCGGTAGATGTAATCAAAGCTCTTAATTTGAGTGAAGATATGAAAGCTGAAGAGCTAACAGAGGCTCAAATTGCACAAATTACTTCCCACCTTCAAACAACATATTTAGTAGAAGGGGATTTAAGAAGGGAAGTTCAAACAAACATTAAACGATTAATCAATATTGGTAGTTATCGTGGAATGAGACACCGTTTAGGTTTGCCAGTTAGAGGTCAAAGGACTAAAACCAATGCAAGAACTCGTAAGGGTAAGAAAAAAACTGTTGCAAACAAGAAAAAATAACACGTGAGGAATAATTGGCTAAGGAAAAAGTAACGAAAAAGGTCATGAAGAAAAAGCCTGTTAAGGCGAAAAAGAAAAGATCTCTTGCTAGTGGGGTAGCTCACATTAAGGCAACATTTAACAACACTATCATTACAATTACCGACCCTCACGGGAACGTAGTAGCTTGGGCATCTGCAGGAAAGGTTAACTTTTCTGGTTCAAGAAAGTCATCAGGTTTTGCAGCAACAGTTGCAGCTCAAGATGTAGGTAAAACAGTTGCTGGAATGGGGATGAAGGAAATTGAAGTTAAGCTTAAAGGACCAGGAGC
>CAMCSI010000096.1 GCA_945877885.1 Chlamydia trachomatis | reverse complement strand
ATTGGGGATTAAGAGTTCAAATCGGGTGGGAACTACAGGTGTGGTTTAGTCATAATGCATTCATACAACATGAGGCGGTATATGCCAACTATGGCAACTATGGTAACTATGCTATGCAAGGACTTACTGCAAATTTCCGCGCCAATTTCTAACTCATCTTACCTAAGGTTACTTTTATATATATTAACACCCGCTCGCCTTGCTCGCTAGAGATCACAGAGAACGCAGAGAAAGGCAAAAAATTCACATAGACTTCTAACAATTTAATGTGTTTTCTAACTCAGATTATAAGAGTGATAAAGGGAAAAATGATTGAAAATACAGATGCCTATCAGACATAAGCTTTTGACAGATCTCTACTGTCATTCTCTGTGCTTTCTGTGTTCTCTAGCGAGCAAAGCGAGAGGGTGGTTTAAAATCTCCCCACATCGGCTTTGTAATGTTTAGTGCATAAGGTAGGTTTCTAAAAAACTATACTAGACTTCTTTACGTATGAAAGCTATAATAGCTTTTTGTTTTTTAAAGGGTCTTATGAAATTTACATTTATTTACCTTCTCTCTCTTTTATCCTACCCACTATATGCAGAAGATGCAGAAATTGCTGGAAATGTAAATCCTAACTACAAGCCAAGAGAAAGCGGTAGAGTTTCTACCCAGCATGCTCTTAATTTACCACCTACTCATTACTATGCAGACCCTTCCATGGTTTTTTCCGCCTCTGCTTCCTACACCCTTTGGGTTCCCTATCAAAATGGAGTAATCATAGCAATTGCTAATGCACCACCGACTCCTCTTACCGATCTAACACCAGGCAATACTTTAACACCATCTTCTCATCCCTGCAGTGGTTTGAAAGTTACTTTTGAAAAATGTGGCTTTTACGATGATTGGACGGCAGGGATCTCCTATGTCTGGTTTAACAATTCAAATAAGTTAAGATCTAAGGGATTTGATATTAATTCTTATTATAAATCCCCATGGATACCTGATACCTACCAAGATATATATTCTATCGAGTCGAGTTTTTCCAATCAATTCAATGAGGTGCGAGGTAAGCTTTATAAACCTCTTGCTTTTGCTTCAAATTTTATCCTATCCCCTTGGATTTGTCTTGTCGGTGCTTGGGAGAGCCAATACTTGAATGCAAACATAGATTATGAAGGAAGCTTAACCGATTTTTATATTTTCACCATGGAGAATAAGCAATTTTGGTGGTGCATAGGTCCAGGATCAGGAGTTGAAATAACGTTTAAAACCCCCTGGTACTTATCCCTGTATCTTAATGCTGGTGGATCCTTGAATCTTGCAAAGCATATCACTTACCAAACAAGTAATCAAACTAACCTTTATTTCGAATCAACAGTACAAGACTTACTAAACATAGCATCCTTTATTTGGAAGGTAGAACCTATGATCGAATCCTCCCTAGGCCTTCGATTTGATTATTCTTTTTCAAAGACTGCAATTTTTCTAAAAAGCTCTTGGGATCTACAAACATGGTTTAGTCATAATGGGTTTATCACTCCCTCAAATAGAACTGGAAACTACTATAGCTATTGCATGCAAGGATTAACTCTTTCTGCTGGATGTTATTTTTAAAAAAATAATTGACAGTTTCTCTAAAAAAGTTTAGCTTAAAAAATATACACAAATTATTCCCTGGAGAATACAATGAAGATCATTAAATATGCACTACCCATGGCAATGGTAACTACGACTGCTTTTGCTAGTTCCTTACTTAAACGATTTGAGCCAGATGCTCCACCCCCAAGACTCACTTATTTTGATTTCTATTCAGGAGGAGAAGCTGATACTTCTTATACAATAGGCCTTGAACTCCAGTTTCTAAAGCCAACTCTTGATCAAAATATTGGTCATACAGGTTATGTTGCAGCAGGGGCTAGCGATCTTCCTCAAGGAAAAAATATTAGTTTTAACACCGATTTATTTCCTTATATTCAAGCTACAAGCATGATTAGCAACAGACAATCTGGGCAAATTTTGTTGATGAATGTTGGGTATCATAACAAACCTAAAACAACTACAACGGTTACTGCACCATCTTCTTCCTATATTCAGATAAATGGCAACTATGGACCTACGGGAGCTTCAGCAAACTATTCTGCTGTGACATTTTCTGATTCAAACCAAAGTGTAGATTTGACTGCAGGTGTTAGAGCTTATTCCTTACAATATAAAGGATTTGCATTAGACTATGTATTTGGTGGTGCATTCCATTATCTTTATATGAACAATAAAGTTGCCGGAACACAGGTAACAAGTGAAGATATAGATACTCATACTGGAAAACAAGAATCTCTTTCAGGTGGTATTTGGTATGGAGGAACCTCCTCTTTAGTGATTAAGCAAACCACTGATTATTCATTTTACTTTACCTCAGGGGCACATTTTACAACTTTAATGTCCTATAACCAAGGGTTTGTAAGTCAAACAATCACAGATGGTATAACAGGTGCTGTTACAGTGACAGATAAAACTGCGTTACAAGAGTGGACAAGTGTCTATGGAACAAGGACTACATTAGGATTTGGAATAGCCTCTCTTCCAACACAAACGTCCCCTTCCTTCTTCCAAATGCAATTTGGTATTGGTCAAAATATCGATGTCGGCGGAAATATGATTGATCAATCCGCAAATGGTACATCCTCAAGTATCAGCAATACGCTTATATACTTAAACTTCCTCTATACTACGTAGAAAGAAGGTTAACTTCACAAAAAAGCTCTGTAAGAAATTACAGGGCTTTTTTTATTGCCTTAACCGCTTCAATAAAAGCGTCGATGTCATTGGTATCATTGTATATTCCCAAAGATACACGGATCACATTAGAGAGATTAAGCCTTTTCAGCAGCGGCTGAGCGCACATATTGCCCGAACGAATGGAAATATTATCCAATGACAATAAAACAGAAGCATCGGTTGGATGTACTCCAGGAATGCTAAATGATAAAATAGAGGACCCTCGGCATAAAGGGGTGATAAATCTCACCTCATCTTTTAACCCATCATAGAGCCTGCAAGATAATGCCTCTTCATGCTTTTTAATATGATCTAATCCAAGTTTACTAATCCATCTAATTGCGGCACCAAGGCCCATCACCGCAGCAATCATCGGCGTACCAGCCTCAAATTTATGAGGCGGTTTTCGGTAGGTAATTTCATCTTCATCGACAAGCTCTACCATACCCCCTCCCACATGAAATGGATCCATCCGATCTAATATTGCATATTTTCCATATAAGATTCCAATTCCCGTTGGGCCATACATCTTATGGGCTGAAAAAACATAAAAATCTACATCCAACTCTTTGACATCTACTTTTCCATGCGCAATCATTTGAGCACCATCTACGGCAATTAGAGCCCCTACTCCATGAGCAAGCTTTGCCATCTCTTTGATAGGATTGATTAATCCAAGCACATTAGATTGATGAGAAATAGCCACGATTTTTACTTTATTAGAAAGTAGCTTTTTAAAGCTTTCCATGCAAATAGTACCATCTGTACAAATGGGAATAGTTTTAAAGATTGCCTGCTTTTTTTCACATAACCGTTTCCATGGTAGGTAATTTGAGTGATGTTCAGCAATTCCCACAAGCACCTCATCGCCTTCCTTCACCATTTTTTCACCGTAAGAATAGGCGATTAAATTCACCCCTTCTGTGGCTGAGTGTGTAAAAATCACTTCCTCAGAATTGGCACCGATAAAATTTGCCACCATTTCTCGTACTTTTTCTAATTGTTTTGTTGCAAGGCTTGCATACTCGTAGAGACCGCGATGGACAGTGCTGTATTCTTTGGAGTAAAACTTAGCAATTTCATCAATAACAGAAGCTGGCTTGTGAGTTGTGGCGGCAGAATCTAAATAGATAAGCTCTTTTGCCTCTTTTTTCTCTAAAAAAATTGGGAAACAGTTTTTCATTATGTGATTAACCTTTCAAAGCTTTTAGATACCGTTTTATCTTCCATACCCTCAAGGAAAAAGGATAAAAACCCTCTTTTTAAAATGGAGGCTGATTTTTCTGCAGAAATACCACGAGATTTCAAATAAAAGAGCTCTTCTTCATTAAGCATAGACACTGTAGCCCCATGGGAGGCCTTTACATCATCGGCAAACACTTCTAAGTTTGGTTTTGAAAAGCCGGCCGATTTTTCACCCACTAATAAATGTTTAGAGAGCTGATAACTATCAGTTTTTTGTGCTTGCTTATCTACATAAATCTGCCCTTCAAAAGAGGCTCTTGCGTGATCATCACTCACCCCTTGGTAGTGTTGTCTTGATGTGGTGTACGGGGCTAAATGGGAGCAGTGCACAAGGTGATGGATACCAAAATGATCCGCCCCATTCCAAAACCCTTCAAGAGTACAAACGGCCCGTTCTTCAAGTAAATAGGCTTTAATCTCATTTCTAAAAGTTTTACAGCCTAAAGTGCCACTTCGATGAGTGAACGTTCCCTCTTTTTTAATTTTTGCTCTTGTATGGTATAAAACGGTATTATTTTTCTCAAAATCTGAGGTTTCATAGATAGTCACTTCTGAATTTTTTTCCTGAAAAATATGAACTGACCTATTTATGCAATTTCTTTCCCCTTTCACTGTCGTTTTATGATGAAAGGAAACGTTTGCATTTGCGGCGACAAAAATATGAAGGGAAGAAAATATCATATTACCATTGCCAAAAAAAACCTCATCAATTGTAATTACTTCCTCAATGGATTCTTTAATAAAGAGAAAATATTGATTATTTCCCCACCCATGATTTACCAAAGCAAAATACGAATGTTCCTCGCCAATCATTTTTTCATACTGATTGGTGATAAACACCCCGTATTTTTCTGTTGCCTGAAAAAAATCAAGCAGTTCGAATGAATGATTAGAAAAAGAAATAGTATGGCCATCGTTTGAAATAGCATAAGGGCCTGTTTCCACCTCTTTTAAGTTTACATAAGAAAATGCTTCCGTTTTTCTTGTAGGAAAACCAGTAGCTACCGCTTTATCCCTTCCCCTTTTATGCTCCTGTGGTAGATTCTTTATCTCTTTTAGCGTTTCTACGAACATAGACTATACCCCGAAGCCTCTAGCTCTAGTGCAAGACTTTTATCCCCAGTTTTTACAATTTTTCCATCTTTCATCACATAGACAACATCGGGAGTAATATAATCTAATAATCGTTGGTAATGAGTAATGATAATCACACATTTATTTTTTGCTAAAAAGGAGTTCACCCCTTTTGCCACAACTTTTAAAGCGTCAATGTCCAGGCCCGAATCGGTTTCATCCAAAATCACACATTTTGGATTTAATACTTTCATTTGCAAAATCTCATTTTTC
>CAMCSI010000095.1 GCA_945877885.1 Chlamydia trachomatis | reverse complement strand
CTTCGCCCCCGTTAAGATACTGATTCATTTTTTCCTCCATAATCAAAAGCGATTCATCTATATCAATTTCCCTACTAGATAATCTTGCTATCAACCAGTTCATTTCATTCATCAACATCTCATATCTTTCAATCTTCTCTTTCCCTGTTTCAGAAATTAATAAAGAAGATAATGGCTCATACACTGTCGGGTTTAATCCAGCTTCTCCAAAAAACATGTGTATCACTTTTTGTGCCTCAATAGGTCTTATTTCTGATGCATACACACCTTCTAATAACTGAACTAATGTACCCTTAAACAAAATACCACCTCTATTGTTTTGCCATATTTTGTCACACTACCATTCCTTTTTTTTGAGGTAAATCATTTTTTTAAAAAATTTATATCTAGTTTTTCAACACATAAAAGCTCTGTTCTTTGGAACATTTTTTATTTTTGGTTTTACTAGATGTTTTCTTTTTTAAGAAAGAAAAATGAATAAAAAAGTGCCGCTTTTCTTGACATTAGATGAAAAAAAATACTACAATGTTCCCTTTGATCCTATAATTCCAAGGAAATTAATTTATGAAGTTCATCATCTCTCGAGAAAAGCTCGTTGTTCTAATTAGTAAAGTGCAAAGTGTAGTACCCTCAAAAGCCGTCGTCCCTATCCTTTCTAATATTCTTCTAGAAGCTAAAAACGGGGTGATCACTCTTTTTGCTACAGATTTAACCGTGAGTGTTAAAGTAAGTGTAGATGTAGATATTGTCCAAGAAGGGGCCATTACCCTTCCTGCAAAAAGATTTTTTCAACTTATAAGGGAACTTACCGCCCCTGAAATCACCTTAGAAACCTCTGAAACAGGGATTGCTAGAATTACTGCTGGATCTTCTCATTTTAGATTGCATGGTATGGATAAAGAAGAATATCCAGCTTTTCCTTCCGCCGATGATGGAAAAACCTTCACTATGAAAGGAAGTGATTTTAAAGATATGCTTACAAGAACCTCCTTTGCTGCTGCCAAAGATGATACAAGGCAAGTATTAAATGGTGTGTTTATGGAAATTCGAGGCAATAAAATGGTCCTTGTGGGTACAGATGGAAAAAGACTTGCAAAAGTGCACAAGCATTTAGACCTGATCGAGGCAATTGATTGCTCAAACATCATCCCTTTAAAGGCTGTTGATGAATTAATTCGTGTGATTGTGGATGAAGATGAAGTGGAAATTTCCATAATGGATGATAAGATCTCCATTAAAATGGGGAATTTCTGCTTAATTACGAAACTTATTTCTGGTCAGTTCCCAGATTATGAAAGAGTGATCCCTGATCATTCAGAATTAAAAGAAATAAAACTTCATAGAGAAGAATTAATGACTTTATTAAAGCAAGTATCCCTTTTTACTTCTGATATGAGCCATTCTGTAAAACTTACTTTTTCAAAAGGTGAACTCCGATTGCAAGCCACCAATAGTGATATTGGTGAGGGAAAAGTTAATATGCCTGTAGATCATAGAGGTGAGGATAAGGAAATTGCCTTTAATCCACATTATTTTCTAGATGTGCTCAGACATTGCAAAGATGAAACGGTGAATTTTTGCATGACAGACTCATTTAACCCTGGATCCATTACCGATACATCAGACGCTCATTACGTGATTATGCCAATGCGTCTTGGTTAATCTATGGGATTGATTGAAAAGATTACCCTTAGCTCTTTCAGAAACTATTCTGAAAAGCAATTTTCATTCCAAAAAGGTATCAATTTAATTTTCGGCGACAATGGTATTGGAAAGTCAAATCTTTTAGAGGCGTTGTTAATTTCAAGTATTGGTAGATCTAACCGCACAAAAAACTTAAAAGAGGCAATTGCACATAACAATGATAAATTTTACATAGACGTTGTTTATAGAAAAGAAGGTCTTTTAGAAAATATCCACATTAACTTTGATGGAAAAGAAAAAAATATCCTTCATAATAAAACAAAACATGGGAGTTTTTCCTCTTTACTCGGGCTTTTACCCTCGGTTATTTATTCCCCTAACGATGTAGAGATCATCACCGGTGAGCCAAAAGCACGTAGAAAATTTATAGATATTCACCTTTCTCAATCAGACCCCACCTACCTGTTTCACCTGTCAAGATATAGCAGAGCTCTTAATCATAGAAATGCCCTGCTTAAAGCAAAAGAAAGTCCTTCAATGGATGTGTGGGAACATCAGCTGATGCTTTCTGCTAAAGTGATTCAAGAAAAGCGTGCCGCATTTATTGAAGAATTACAAGGGGTCTTCGAAGAAGAATTTTCCTATTTCCATCACAAATCAAAGGTGCCAAAAGTTCTTTATCACCCCTCCCCTAAAGAATTGATCAATGAAGAATCTTTTCATAAAAGCAGAGAAAAAGACTACCTACTAGGATTTACAAGCCTTGGACCTCACCGCGATGATCTTGTATTTTCACTAGATACAGAAAAAGCAAAGCTTTTTTCTAGCGAGGGGGAAAAAAGACTTCTTGTGATTGCATTAAAACTTGCATCTTATAAGATGATGAATGCTCTTATCTTTGCAATGGATGATTACTATTCCTTTTTGGACGAATATAAACAAAAGCACCTGCTGGAAAGATTAAAAGATCTACCTCAAGTATTTCTAACATCGCCTGCAAATCATAGCACCCTACCTATTCATAGCATATGTTTATGAGAAATAGTTTCAATCTCTTTAATAAAAGCCATTTCTACAGAGAGTTCAGGATTATTAGAAAAACTACCTGTTTCTTCACGTTTTTTGTATTCCTCAACAATGTTATTAGCAATCAATTTACCAAGCTGAACCCCCTCTTGATCAAATGAATTGATGCCCCAAATAAACCCCTGGAACACAGCAACAGCCTCATAATAGGAAAGTAATGCCCCCATCGCATAGGCTGAAAGAGAAGAGGTTAATAACATGTGCGAGGGTCTGTTGCCTGAAAACACCTGATTATTATTTTTAGACCCCCTCCCCCTTGCAAGAGAAATTGATTGAGCAAAAAGATTAGCAAGCAATTTTTCCTGATTTAAAGTCCCCTCAATTACCTCATCGACCTTTCCCTGTGGATGGTAAAATCCTATATATTCAATAGGAACTTTTACTGATCCTTGGTGAATGGCTTGAAAGTAGGAATGCTGTCCTTCTGTTCCACAGGTACCAAAAATAATCGGACACGTGCCAAAATCAATAAACGACCCATCCTCTTTAGAAACACTTTTTCCATTGGATTCCATATAAAGCTGCTGAATGTGCCCTGCCCATAAATCAAGTGAACTTGAATAAGGAACAATACACAACGTGTCCATATTAAGGAAGTTGCGATTCCAAATCCCAAGCAAAGCCCCCATTAAAGGTAAATTACTTCTCACATCTGTTTCATTCAATGCATGAGCGTCCATGTCACTACACCCCTGTAGAAATTCTTTCCAAACTTTCATACCACAAACAAAAGAAACAGGAACTGCACCAACCATGGAAGATACAGAATATCTACCGCCAATATAATCCCAAATATAGAAGATTTCTTTATAGTTAAGGGGGCTGTCCATAGGGCTCCCCTTCCCAGTTACCATAACAAAATGCTCTTTTGGATTTAACCCTTTTGCTAAAAAATGATTCTTCAATAAAATTTCCTGCGCCATGATCTCCATGGTGCCACCTGATTTAGAAATCACCGCAACCAGGGTCTTTTCTAAATCAATTTCTTCTAATATAGATCCGATTTTATCCGGATCGATGTTTGAGGCAAAATGTAGTGTTCTATTTGTCTTATGAAGACCTTTGAGCGCCTTGGAAATTGCTAAAGCCCCAAGGTATGATCCTCCAATACCACACACAATCATATGTCTATACATAGAGGATTGAGAGAGAAATGTTTCAAGCTTTTCAAGCTCGAGCTTGTATTCACGATTAGCTTTAAGCGCCTCGGCAGAGGCATCCTCAGACAGGTTTTCAGCACGCATTGCAGTATGCCCTACCATACGCTCTTCTGACTTACAACCTTTTACAAAGTTCATAATCTCCATGTCCTGCATACTTTGCATTTTCATAAAGACATTTGCCTCTTTTGCTAAGGCACTTAAGCTTCCTAATGTCTCATCATCTACACGTTCTGTACCATAAAGCATCTTCCATCCACAGCTAGATAACTTCATCTGATGAATCCGCTCAGGATTAAGTCGATCTTTTTCAGTAAGATCGACAGGATTTCTTGCTAATTTTTCTAGTTGACTATAGGACATATATTTCTTAAACATGATTAAACCTTTTATTCTCTAAGACTAGTTATGACATAAGGCTCACAGAGAATGCAAGGTTTTTATAAGTTACTGAATTTTAATATTATCTGAAGGTAGATCTAAAAATTTTTGTAGCTGAATATCGGCAACCTTTGGGTTAAAAGAGCTTACCCAATCATCTAAAAAGCCATATCTAAGACCTGTAAATGGCATATTACGCTCTATACAAGTTTGCTCCACCTCAGCTAGATTTTGATGCTTATCATTGATAAACACAACCTTGGAAGGATTAATATTTAAAATATCTAAAAACTTAAACAAGGCCTTTCCTTTATGGGTTCCGGCAGTATAAAGTACCCCTTTCCGAAATATTACCCCCTGTCCATTATTAAAGAAAAGCTCTTCTTTAATAGGGGCTGTTTTTGATAAATCAAACCCAAGGGTTGCAAGCTGCATCGTTGTACATCTTGAAAGGCTTAAACCACGTGTTGTAAACCCAATAAGCATTACCCCCTCATTTTGTTGAGCAGCGATAATATTTTTTCCTATGGTTTCCACCTCTTTTGGTTTAGAAATGTATTGAATACTTGTCCACTCTGCTAAAGCCTTATCTAAAGCTTCCTGCCGGTTATCCATTTGCTCTTGTAATTGATTGAATCTATATTGAAACCATTGATCACAGCCAAAACTTCTTTCAAGTCTTACCAAAGTATTGTCGATATCATAAAGAAACAACACCCCTTCCCTTTTATGCTTATCCATTTCAGCAATTGTGCTTACTTCATAAATTTCTCCAAAACAAAAGGCAACGAACATACATAAGGATAACAAAATATTCATATTCAAACTCCATTTATAAAAGTCTTAAATTAACACAGATAAGACTTTTATAAGAAGAAATTTTTCAAAGTAGTTTAGAAGAATCTTCCGCAAGCACTAAAGAATTAAATAACCGACTTAGATGGACAGGATCTTCGTCCCCTTCAATCTTCACTATAAGATTAAAAGCTCTCATTAGAATATTTTTTTGGGAATGTTCAATTCTTTCAATCTTTCCCTAAAGCTCTATTTGCTTTTAATTCATCAACTAGGCTCATAAAAGCTTTGCTTGCTTTTAATCCATTAGATGCATACTCAAGAGCATCATGATTTTGACTTACCGCAGCAAGA
>CAMCSI010000094.1 GCA_945877885.1 Chlamydia trachomatis | reverse complement strand
GGTCGGCGCAATTGTAAAAGTAAAATGTCCTACATTTTCATTTAGAATATTCTTTTGTCTTTGGGTTAGCTCTCCTTTGAGTGCAAGTTCGTTTCGGTTTTCGGTAAAAGCTGTTAAATCATCGATAATATTTTCTGAGGCAGTTTCTGCAAAAATACTTGCTGACATCGCAAGAAATGTTACTAATTTGTTATTCATTTTCCCTCCTTAGTTAGGATGTAAAAGCATAGTTTAATTATAAAAATAATGTGTAAAATCTGAGGGATAAAAGAGATTTCCCTAGAGAAATCTCTTTAGTATCAAAACCTTTAAAATCCAACAGAGTAGGATAGCATAAGAATAGGAGCTAAATTAGCGTCATTTTCATAAATAGCAATCAGTGGTTGATCAATAGATAGTTGAATTTTGCTAACAGCCTTACTTGGAGAACCAAGTTCTACACCTGCTGCTATAGATGGAGCTAAATAGGTACCTCCGTATTCATGCTCTTGGTCATCTTTAGGCGTTGATGTATAAATGGTCAACAAAGATACTCCATAACTTGCGTAATATCTTGATTCAGCGTAAGGATCTAAATATTTAACCCCCATTAACTTAGGGTGATACCATATAGATTTTGAATGATCACCATTTTTTTTGGAAATTGCACCACCACCAAATTCTATAGATGCTGAATCAAAAGAGGCACTTGGATAGATTGCTGATTGAAAACCTACTAAAAAGACAGGTAAAGTCATTCCGAAATCATCCATAGTTGAGGTCGGCGCAATTGTAAAAGTAAAATGTCCTACATTTTCATTTAGAATATTCTTTTGTCTTTGGGTTAGATCTCCTTTGAGTGCAAGTTCATTTCGCTTTTCGGTAAAAGCTATTGAGTTTTCTTCAATTTTTGCTGTTACAGGTGCGGCAAAAATACTTGCTGACATCGCAATAAATGTTACTAATTTGTTATTCATATTCCCTCCTTAGTTAGGATTGAATAATATAACTTAATTATGACAATAAAGTCAAAAGGTTAATCGCAATAAAATGTATAATTTATTTTGATAAAATTAATTATGATAAACTTTCTTTCCACTCTTTAATCCCAGATACAAGAGTTTTGAGCAAACGCTCAGATTGATTTTGCTCTGAAAAGTTAAGGATATATGAAAGGACCGGGATTTCGTGGGTATTTGTGTAGGATATGGCAAGGCTTGAGGAGTCAAAATCAACGCTTGACACCTTATCTTCTATAAATTCTTTAAAAGATTGATTTATGGTAGAAACAGTAATGATAAAGTACCTTTCCCAGGTGATGGTTTTTATAAAGTAGATAGTGTCATTAAAGTCATGCTCTAATGCCTCTACCATTAAGAGGAAGGAGTGTTTAAGAGCAGGGGTTGGGATGATACATTGCATAAATCTTGGGATAAATGAGTAGAAAAAGTTTTCCACAAGAAAATCATCTGAAAAATTGTTTTGCAGCAGCGCTCTTTTTAGATCCACTAGGGCTTCATTTTGTTTGGAAATCATCCCGCCGTTAAAATCGCGCACCTCACCAACTATATCGGTGATAAAAGCAAAAACATCACGTCTTGCCCGAGTTAGATCTAAAGAAAAGTCAGCACGTAGATATTCATCTTTAGGGCAGCAGATATCTAAGATATACCCCTTTTTAGGAATGCTTTTTCTTACATGACCTACGGTCTTTTCTTCCCTTTCCTTGATGTAAATTTCCTGCTTATTACGTTTGAATTTTTTTGGAATAGGGACAAGGTCAGGATGCCAGATCCTTACAAGCAGAACTGTAAAAATTAAATTTGATTTCTCTTGAGCTCTATAATTGATCATTACTTGAGGAAGGTCGGTTGGAAATTTTAGCTGAGCTCCTAAAGTGATGATGTTTCGTAAAATTTCTTCGTCATTTCTTGGCATGAAGAGGGAGTTTATGACACTTTCCACTCTATCTAATACTTTTTCTGTAAGGGAGGTTTGTAGCAGTTTGATTTCATCTCCGGTAAAAGTCTCGTCTTGTTTTTCAATCTCTAAGTAAATAATTCTTGTACCTGTATCTTCACGTTTATTATGGATGAGGGAGCTTTGGATAAGAACTGCTTTTGGAATTAAGGAATTTGCAGCGGCAAGTAAATGTCTTTTGTCAAAGAATTCACTTTCTGAGGTGTAATTTATAGCTACAAGTAGACCAATTACTGGCCTTTTTTTCCCATCTATGGAAAGATGAGTTCTTAAAATCTTTGTCACGGCAAATCTTTCCGATGGATTTGAGACAAAGGCATGGGCAGCGCGTTTTCTTAGTAGATAAGAATATGAAATAATTCTTGCTACATAGGTGAGATTTCTATGTACGGCAAAATCGTTCATCGAAGGGAGGATAAAGCGCTGAATTTCATTAAACAAATCCCTTTCAAAAATTTGAGGTTTTAGGTCAAGTAATGGGGATAGGCTCTCTTTTATCCTGCTGATTTTTTCATCGGAGGAAGCTTTAATAAGAAAATGTTGCATTTGTTCGTAAAGATTATGATTATATCCTTTAGATGGAATATCGAGTAATTCGGAAATATTTTCAGAAACAATCATTTTTTTCTGCTCTTCAGTTAAATTGCCAACTGAGAGCACTCCTCTTGCATGTGCAACCGCTAAAATATTTATTTTTAATTCTTCAATTAATGTTTGAAGATTAGATTGAATGGTTAATAGCTGCTTTTTATTTTCAATATGAATGAATAATTCATGAAAAAAAAATCCTTTGCCTTTGTGTAAGTCAAATTGAATGATTTCAGAATGCACATGGGTGAGGGTGAGATTTTTTCCTGGCAATAACCACTTTGAAAAATAGTCACAAATAAATCTTCCCACCTCTCTACTATGCAAAGCTTTTGTAAGGGATGTAATAGATAGAGTGATTTTCCCCTCTTCAGCGTGAAAAACAGGCTTTATTATTGGGCAATCTTCTGCAATTGATAGATAAAAATTGCTCAAAGCGCGTCTATCTCTGAGATTGCAAACAGCAGCTGCAAGTTTTAAGCTTTCTTCCGATAAAATATCGACTATTGCTGTCTCAATTCCATGAAAGTAGTTTTCATACACACTTTTTTTTGAGGCAGGAAGGGGGTAAAAGGGTAGAATTTTTATAAGCTCATGTAATAAAGAATGATCTGCAGTAGGAAAATATATATTCAAGGAACCCTCCAAAACAAGGGGAAAAAAATCAAAATAGTAGTATTCATATGACTAGTATATAGATAAGAAATTATTTGTATATAGTAAAGAAAGTTCTTTACGATTTTTTTCTATCAATTTACTGATGCAAGTACTGGTCTGTTTTCTGGTACTTTTTTTTCATTAACTTTAATACCTGTTAAGTAACTAAATCCCCATTTATCAACCACTAATCCATCTACATGTTTTTTTTTCATATAAGGATTTTTCCAATGATATAGGGCTGTAAGTGGTACATCGTCATTAAGAATTAACAACGCCTTTTTAAGCAATTCGAAACGCTCTTCTTTATTTAGATAATACATGGATGATTCCAAAATATTACTGTATTCTTCATTACTGTAGCCTGGGATGTTTTTTGTATTGGTTTTGATCCGAAATCTATCTAAAATGTTCATAGGATCAGGATATTGAGCAATCCAAACACATTGACTGATGTCAAAATCTTTGGTCCCTAGTTTATCAAGGTAAACCTTATATTCCTCACTACTTAGTAATACAGTTATTCCAAGAGCCCTTCTCCACTGATCTTGAAGAGCTTGAGCTATTTTTGGTGAATTTCCTGTAGTTGAATGAAGGAGGGTAAGTTTTGGTAGATCATCAATAGTGATCTTAAGTTCTTTTAGGCCCAAAGCAAGAAATTTTTGAGCACTTTCTACATCGCCATCTTTAAAAAATGGTTCTGGTTGATTAGAAAGTAACGATTCAGGAAGAAGATCGACCCCTGGGGTCTCTCCAATTTGGGTAATATTATCGACTAAACTTTTTCGATCAATAGAATAAGCAAATGCCTTTCTAATGTTTTTATTGTTAAAGGGGTATTTATCCATGTTAAAGCAGCATATGGTACTTGCTGGAACATCGGTTGTTTCAATAAGCCCTTTATCAAGAAGATCTGGGATGGAGTCTGAAGGGATACCCCTAAAAGGAAGGCCTATCAGATCGAGCTCATTATTATTGTATAGGTGAAGTGCGGTGGATTCATTATCTACAATGGAGATAGAAATTTGTTCTAACTCCACAGACTTTGCATCCCAGTAAAAGGGGTTTTTTTCTAGAATAATTTCTCTTCCGGGCCGTCTTTTTGCAAGTCTATAGGGTCCATTACCCACAAAACCGCCTTCGTTTTCCAAGGCCCAGCCTTCATTTTCTAAAGCGGTGTGTTGACAAACAGGGTAAAAGACGCAAAAAGTGATTAACTCCTTAAAATAGGGGGTAGGTGTTTCAAGGGTTACTTCTATAGTGTTGTAATTTAATACCTTTATTCCCACCTCATTTTGAGAGACAACCCCCCGTTTTGCTTTCTCTGCATTTTTTATAGGATAAAGTAGATGTACATTTGGAGCGGGGAAATTTGGGTTAAGCATATCGAGCCATGTTTGGGAAAAATCATACGCAGTGATGGGAAGGCCGTTTGACCATTTCGAATTTCTTAAGTGAAATGTATAGGTTAAACCATCTTCAGATACATCAATTTTATCGGCAATAGCTGGGGATGAGACTGAATCAGGGGTCATTCTCATCAAACCCTCAAAAAGAAGGTATTGAATAGATCCAGAAATATAGTCTGCTCCTTTTCTAGGATCCAAAGTAATCACATCTTGAAGAACGTTTAAATGGATTCCGTTGACAAATTTTTTTTTCTCCACCTCTTGCTTCTCACAACTGGTGAGAACAAAGAGTAGGTAGAGAGCGAAAAAGGAAGAAAGCGCGGTTTTTTTCATTGCTTTTCTATACCATTAGATAAAAAGAAATATTATAGTGAAATAATTAAAAAAAGTAAAGAATATTGGTAGCAAATGAGAGGGGAATTTGATATACATTAAAATAATAATACAAGGTGATCATGCCCTTTAGGTTCTCAAAAGATAAATGGTTGGTACTATCTGCAATGATTTGTGGATTTTCGATGATTTTTCTTGATTCTACGATTTTACCAGTTACGCTCCCCACCATTCAGGCGCAACTTGCCATTTCTGATCTTAATCTTCAGTGGATTGTAAATATTTATTTTTTGTGTAATGCCTCTTTTGTCATTTTAGGGGGAAAACTTGGGGATATTTTTGGTAAAAGAAAAATATTCATGATAGGATTGCTCCTTTTTGGCGCCTCCTCGGCCCTTGGTGGATTTGCCTATAATGCGCTCTGGCTTATGGTATCTAGAGCTTTTCAGGGACTATCGGCAGCCTTAATAGCCCCTTCAGTAAGCGCTATTATTATTTCGAAATTCTCTCCAAAAGAACGAGGCAAAGCAATCGGAATATCTGTGGCCACAAGTAGTATATTTCTATCTAT
>CAMCSI010000093.1 GCA_945877885.1 Chlamydia trachomatis | reverse complement strand
ATTCTTGATTTTGAAACACCACTGGAAGCATTTGAAAGATTATCAACAGGCGTGTTAAACTTGGGGACACATTAGTGATTTGTAATAATTTTTATGCCTCTTTTCGTGCACTTCAAGGTTCAATGGGCCGAATATTGTTGTTTTATTTTATTTTAGTCGGTAGTAGATCAACTATTCCCCACCTACGTGGGGGTGTTTCTCTCGAGAAAAATGCCAAGTATCAAGGGAAAGGTTCTGGTGAATTAGGAAACATTCCTTAAAAGTTATATGTAATTATAAAATTATAATTTAATTATATTTATAATTAAATTATAATTGTTTGTTTTATTTAATGTTACTTTTTGTTATTATTTTTCGTTAACAATGAATTAGGAAATAGTGGGAGCAAAATCTACTGTGGGAGGGATGAGAATGGGTGTAAATATCAGGAAGATAGTGCTATTTGGATTAGGAGTTTTAGTAGCAACATCTCTAAGTTCATGCGCTAGATACGTATCTTATGAAGTAAGTGTTGATTCAATCTGCACCCCTTCAGCACATCAAAAAAAAACTTACGTTCTTATGAATGGAAATCATGACGGTAATAAAAGTAATCTACTGTTTCAGGAATTTGCAGAGTATACAGATAAAGTTTTGAATTTAAAAGGTTTTAATAAAGCAAATAGTATATCGGATGCCGAAATTGCGATTAAACTCTCTTATGGAATTAGTGATCCTCAGTACCGAGAATACGTATATTACTTACCAATCTTTGGGCAAACAGGGATCGCCTCATCGACAACTAACGGAACGATCAATACTTTTGGTAGTTCCATATATTACAATCAAAAAACCAGTTATACACCATCCTATGGAATTATCGGATATTCACCACATGTTGGAATGGAAGTTGTATTTGCTAGGCATATGATGTTAAGTGCGTTTGATTTAAAGAAGGTATGGGGAACGAAAAAAAATAAAGATGATCAGAAGATCTGGTGTACAACAGCAAATAGCGTTGGGCATTCAGAAGATCTTAGTGAGGTGTTTCCGGTATTGCTAATTGCATCGCAAAACCATATTGCCGAAAATACATCAAAGAAAATCCATTATAGTATCCGAAATGATAAGAAACTTTTAGAAAAAATCAATGCGATAAAATAGTTCTTTCTTTCCTTAAGGATATAATTTATTTAAAATGTACGCATTTTTTACGCACTTTTTACGCACTAGACTACAAAAAAGAGGCAAATAGCAGAGTGAAGTGGAGTATGTAAATTTTTAGGAACAGTTGATTTTATTGATGTTGTTTGATTTTCTTTCATCTGATTTGTAAACAAGGCTAGAGTTCGAGTCTCCCCACCTCCAATTAAGCCATCTCATTTAGAGATGGTTTTTTTTAAATTACGCACTTTTTACGCACTAGACTAAATGAAAGTGCATTAAAGTAGGCAATAAAACGCTGATCTTTACTTTAAATTATGTGATTTTTGTAAATGCTGTGAATTTGTCTTTTTTTATGAAATTGAGTTTTTAGTATATTTGTGAAAATGATTCTTTCTAGAAATATATAAAAGTATTTGATCTTAAATGTATATTTGAGAGGATTGATACTGAGGGGAATCTGTTTGACTCAGTTATCTTATTTCTCAAAGAGTGTTTAACTAAGTGGTTTGATTGAGTAATGGTTGAATTTTTCGGATAAAAGCTTACAATCCATTTTAAAAGTTTTTATTTTATCTTCTTTTTTCCATCATTTTTTTATTACGCCATTTCAAAAGTGAAGTGCACAAAATGAATTAAAAAAAGAATAGGCAGGTGATGAAAAAATCTCTATTGTGAAATTAACCAAAAAACCACAAGGAGAGTTTATGCCCAAAGGCTATCATCACCTAACCTATGCTCAAAGATCTCAAATTTTTATTTTAAAAGAAAGAGGAGATTCTAAAAGCTCAATTGCTAGGTCATTGAAAAGTTCTTGGTTTTGAGACCCCATCAGAAGTATTTGATAGACTATCTGCAGGTATGATATAGTCGAGGTGCACAATATGAATTTCTAAAATTTTCCATGCTTATTTCTGTGCACTTCAGGCTTGAAAGGGCCTTATGATAAGAATTATTAAAAAAACCTAATCAGAGAAAAGCTGAAATCATAAAAGCCGCCCGTAATTTATTTCTGACAAAAGATTATGACAAAACCACCATGCAAGATGTTATGGACCGCCTTGGCATCGCCAAAGGAACCATTTATCATTATTTTACATCAAAAGAAGACCTTTTAGAGGCTGTTGTTGAAGATATAGTCAATGAGCATCTTGAAAAGATAACGCTCTTAATGGAGAAAACCAAAGGTAATGCTTTGGAAAAAATTCAGACTATTGTTGAGGAGGGTAATAAAATGGTAGCTCAATCCTTTATAGAAAAACTTCATAAAAAGGGAAATGAAGCAATGCATACAAGGCTGCTTGTTGCTACTTTGATGAAACAAGCTCCGTTATACCCTAAACTGATTCAGCAAGGGTGTGAGGAAGAAATATTTCAAACTAGCACTCCTCTTGAATGTGCTGAGTTTATCCTTTTAGCACTCCAATTTTTAACAGATTCGGGAATTTATCCTTG
The DNA here is from genome assembly GCA_945877885.1 of Chlamydia trachomatis. Lineage (GTDB taxonomy): Bacteria > Chlamydiota > Chlamydiia > Chlamydiales > 2-12-FULL-49-11 > JAJACQ01. The sequence goes on along the minus strand of CAMCSI010000093.1, from coordinate 2,978 downwards.
GGCACAAGAAGATCTTATTCGTGGATTCAAAGCTTTTCAAAATTAATAGAACAACTCTTAAAAGCCAAAAAAGACTCTTTTAAATTTCTCGCATTCTAAAAATGAAAATATTTTTAAATTTACAACTTCTTAAAAAAAAATCTACAAGTTGCTGAAATTTTCTTGTTAAATAAGAATAAAATTAGTATAGTTTTTGCACTATGAAAAAATTCTCATTACTAATTTGCATTTTGTCCTTAAATCTATTTTCTGTATCAAACGAAACAAGAATTATGGAAATTAAAGAGGCTCTTGCTGATACTTTTTATATAGACCAGCAATTTTATCTCTATAAAGAGTTGTTTACAATCCAAGCAAATGAATATCAATCTGAAAGAGAGGATATAACCCCCTTTGTCAAATCGGCAAAGATAGCTTTAACAAACACTTCTTTAAGAGATAGTGTTTTGGCTGGTTTTTCCGAAGAAGAGTTAGCGATTTTTGACACCTATCAAAACCTAATTGATTTAGCTTATAATTTAAATTATAACTGCTGTGATGTCCACTTTACTTATTCTTATCTAATAAAGGATAAAAATACTTATCTGGGAATGGAAGAACATAAAGGGTATTTTTTGCAAATCTTAGATCTGGAAAGAAACCTCAATTGTCCTATCCTTCAAGACATTTTACTTATAACTGAAATTGTACAAATACAAGATATCCTTAAAGTATTTAAAATCCGAAATACTTTGTATTTCATGAATAACTTAAGCAAAGAAACTATATACTATAAAGATGGTGTAGAGTTTAAAGAGGTTGCTTTTTACTGGAATTCTCTAGTTCCTATTGCAGAAGAAATGCTTTATAAACTTGATAATGAATGGAGCGACATCCAATATGATAAGAGGAAGGTTTTAAGGCTCCTTTTTGATAAAGAGTATTGTTTATTAATTCCTTGCCCAGATAGAAACCTGAATTTTATAGATCGAGTGCTTCCTTATGTAGTTAAATATAGCAATCTAGATTATGTAGCAAACCGCTTTTCTACAGTGTATGTAAATCATGAAGAGTGGGAAAAAAAATATGCATGGATTGAGCTACATGTAAAAGCGTACAATTTTCTCAAAGAGACCAATCTTGAAGCTGCTGCAAGCTATCTAAAAAAAGCCCAAGAACTTGCTAAAAATACTTTGAACACACCTGTTTTCAGTAGTAAAAAGAAAGAATGGGAAAAGGCAAAAGCTCAAGCATTAAAATTGATTGAATCATGTTAGTAGCTTCTAACAAGTTTTGTTATGAGTCTATATTACTGCGAAAAAAATTGAGAAGCTTAAGGAAATTGGAATGTAAACCTACGCTTTTTAGCCTCATCATTATTACTGTGTTTTAAATCTGAGTTTTGTGCTTATAATCTTCCTAAAAGCCTTGTGACGGTAAAGGAGGGGGCAACCCCTTTTTAAATTCTAGAGCTTTGCCCGCCTGCTCTCCTAATGAGGATGCTAAAGGGTCGTGTTTACAAAAATATTTTGATTGAGAAAGGTGCTGGTAGATTAGGGATTTTGCAAGAGCAAGTCTGCTTTCAATATTCATTAGCCTAAGGTCTATTAGCTCTTCATGATTCTCACAAATAGGTATTGCTTTAATCCTTGAATCGACAATCGCAGGTGTTTCCGATTTGCTAAAAGCTTCGTATTGTTTTTCTACAACACTTTTATCTGAGAAGAGTTCGTTATGGCTTCCTATAACTTCATTCCAATTCATTGCAAAAACACTCGCTTGCAAGCTAACCAGGCATATTAGTTCTCTTATCATTGTCTTTCAGTCTTTTGTTGATTGATATATTAGACATCTTACATAACTAAACTTTTTAGTATAAAATCGTTCGCCTAAAGAGGCAAAAGATTTTATACTAAAAAGTTTAGTTATGTAAGATGTCTATTGAATCATTTCTTCTCTTGAAGATTTCCTTAGAACATCCAACGGAACAAGACTGTATTAAGCCATCTCATTTAGAGATGGTTTTTTTATTAAAACTACGCACTTTTTACGCACTAGACTAAATGAAACTGCAGTAAAAACTATTTAGTTTTTCGCTCCTTTGTGCTACATTTTCCGACTTACTACCCAAGAGGGCAAAATGTCATCTAATACAGTCGAAAAAGTTCAAGCCAAAGATCTGAAAGAATACAAAGCATTCTTCAAAGAGATTAAAGAAAAGATCTTAACCTCTCAGGTAAAAGCTGCCCTAGCTGTAAACCACGAACTCATTAATCTTTACTGGGAAATAGGCTCTAAAATCCATCTCAAACAGAAAGATGAGGGCTGGGGCGCCAAGACCGTCGAAAATTTAGCCAAAGACCTAAAATCTACCTTTCCAGAGATGAAGGGGTTTTCTTTAACAAACATCAAATATATGGTTCAATTTGCAAAGGAATATCCAGAATTTACAATTAGCCAACAGGTTGTTGGCCAAATTCCATGGGGTCATAACATCCTTCTCCTCCAAAAGCTTGAAACTCTCCAGGATAGACTCTGGTATGCCCATAAAGCGATTGAGCATGGCTGGAGTCGGAGCGTCTTAATGCACTGGCTAGATAGTGGCCTTCATAGACGAGAAGGAAAAGCCATCAATAATTTTCAAACAACCCTACCTTCTCCTCAATCTGACTTGGCTCATCAAGCATTAAAAGATCCCTACTGCTTTGATTTTTTGACCCTAAGAGATAAGCATGATGAGCAAGAACTTGAATCAGGATTATTGGATCACGTCCAAAGATTTTTGCTCGAGCTTGGAGCTGGTTTTTCTCTAGTAGGCCGCCAGGTTCATCTCGAAGTTGGAGGCAGGGATTTTTACATCGATTTGCTCTTCTACCATTACAAGCTTAGATGCTTTATTGTAGTTGAGCTGAAGACAACAGATTTCAAGCCCGAATTTGTAGGGAAGATGAACTTCTACCTTTCTGCTGTAGATGACAAAATGAAACATCCAGAAGATA
>CAMCSI010000092.1 GCA_945877885.1 Chlamydia trachomatis | reverse complement strand
TGTTAGTTTTCTCGGAAGTATTGGGTCGTATGCAGAATATGCAGTTGTTCCAGTTTCGCGAATTATCCCATTGATCCAGGAGATGAGCTTTGAAGAAGGGGCTGCTTTTTCGCTTGCAGGATTAACCGCCCAGTATTTGGTTCATGATTGCCATAAGGTGAAAGCAGGCGACAATGTGCTGGTCCATGCTGCCGCTGGAGGGGTTGGTCTATTTCTTATCCAAATGCTAAAACAAGTGGGGGCAAGAGTAATAGGCACCGTATCCTCTCCTGAAAAGGGAGAAATTGCAAAATCTTTCGGCGCCGATGATATTATCATCTATACGAATCAAGATTTTGCAATAGAGGTAAAAAGACTGACTAATGGAAAAGGGGCTGACTACATCATTGATGGTGTGGGAAAAAAGAGTTTTAGTAAAAATCTAGAGGCTTGCCGAGTAAAAGGTCATATCGCGGTATTTGGCTTTGCAAGCGGCCAAATTGAACCTTTTTCCCCCAATTTGTTACAAGAAAAGTCAATCACAGTTACAGGTGGTAACTTGATGAATTACCTTACCTCTCACGAAGAGTTAATTACTCGTGCAAAAGTGCTGATGGAAGATATTAAATATAAGAAAATTAAAGTTCATATAGATCGCGTTTTTCCATTAGAGCAGGCAAAAGATGCACACACTTTATTAAAAAGTCGTAAATCGGTAGGGAAAATAATCCTTATGGTTACATAGATAATCCCGAAAGAAACGGTAAACCCATCACCCCAGATTCCTTTAATAATTGCTTTACTCGAGGAACTCTTGCATCAAGATCTATTTTTTATTCACAAATAAGATAAGCAAAAGGAAAAAATTGATGATCTCTTTCCACCCATCCCACAAACCATCCCCGCTGACAATCCTTCCCATCATTAATAATAATTGAGCCACTTGCCCCTGTCTTTCCATATAACTTCCAACCTTCGGTCAATTCCTCTTTAAATAGAAGTGCTTTAGTCTTCATGATAGCGCTTAACGAAATGGGGAGATTTCCTGTAACCATTTTTTGAATGAAACTCACCTGCTCTTTTGGCGAAATTGTTAAAGAAGAATTGATCCATGCCGGGTTCACAGATCCTGGATCGGGCAATCCTCCAGAAATATCCTGATTCCCATATTCCATAGTAGTTAAGTATTGATTGATTCTTTCATCCCCCAGCTCGAGGCTTAAAAGCTTAGAATACCAAACACAGGAATATTGCATCCAAAATAATGGACCTATCAAGCCTTTCCAAGAGGAGAGAAAATCATCATAACCATCTTTAAATTCCCAAGAAGGAGTTACCTCATCTATTAAAATGGCTGCATCATATCCCATTAGGGATAAAGTAATCTTAAAAGTAGAGCAGGGACTAACTCTTGTTTCAATATTAGAGCCAAACTCCATTACCTTTTCACTTGTGATGCCATTGATTAGAAGAAAATTCTCTTCTGCAAAAATGGTGAGTATATGAAAAAGAAATAGTCCACAAATAGTGAATCTTGAAACTATTTGAGTGCCCATAAAATCTCCGATTTTAGCAAAAATTTAATCATATGAACTACTTTTTGTAAATCTAAGTTTTTACTATTAAATCTATTGACTGTATGCTAGATTTTCTCTATGATTTTTTTCATTATGGCATCTTTATTTTTAGGAACACCCAACATGGAAGTTCCACAATTACTAATTAAAGTGATATCGGTCCACGCCTGGCAAAAAAGTCAAGAATCGGGGATTTTATTTCTCGAAACTATGGATATAAAGGACGGGTATATTCATATGGCAACAGAAGAACAAGTGCTTAAGGTTATCCAAAAATTCTGGAATGGAAAAGAATATGTACTTCTACACTTAGATCCGTCAAAATTTAACGGCACGTTAAAATATGAAAGTAACCCTGGTGGCGAGTCTAAATATTACCATTTATACGATGGATCCATCCCTCTATCTGCTGTAACAGAGGTCATCTACCCCTAAATTTTTAACCGAAGTTTCTAATAGACTTTTTTGTTGTTTGGCACCTTTAAATTAGGCTCAAGAAGCACGACACTCCCATGATCATCGGGAAGACCAAGAACAAGAACTTCTGATAAAAATTTTCCAATTTGCTTAGGTGGGAAATTCACTACCGCGATCACCTGTTTACCAATAAGCTCTTCTTTAGAATAATGATGGGTAATTTGAGCGGAAGAGCGCTTTATCCCTAAACTCCCAAAATCAATCTCAAGTTTGTAAGCTGGTTTATGAGCTTTTTCAAAATCTTCTGCACGAATAATTGTTCCTACACGAATATCAACGCTTAGGAAAGCGGCGTAGGAAATTTGATTCACTATTTCTTCTTTGTTTTCCATAGACCTTTACTAGGCTAATACACAAGTGTGATTTTTGCAACTTAATCTTAGAGTTTTTGCATCCTCATCCAAGTCTCGATAAGAGCTATATCTCTAAGATCTTTTTCACGTGCATTTTTACGTTTATAGAAAAGTACATTTTCCAACCGATCAAAGGCAAGGCCATCGATTATTTCCGCATTTTTTATACTTTCTGAAATATTTGGGCTCTTAGGATCTTTTAGGTCAGAAAACCAGGTATCTTCAGAAAAAGCCTCAATAAACCCTCCAGGAAAGACAATTTTCTTTATCCCGCTTTCTTCACTTACTTCATATTTTTCAGAAAGAATTTCCCACAACTTTCGGGTAACGATAATATCAATATCACCTATTGCCTTAATATTACGAATTCCCATAGGGCCGCTACCACTAATCACATACTGACCTAGTGGCAAATCTAATTCTTTGAAAGCAGAAAATTTTTCACTGTTACTTTTCATCATGGAATCATTTTGACTCAAGGGTGGTCTAATACGATCTGCTGATCCAGAGATGCCAAACTCTAAGTCGGCAAGCCCATTTCTATTTCCTACTTTAACCATTTTTCCTACTAATTCTGTTTTTAGTTCTACAATAACTTCCCCAATTTTTTCAACTTCTGTAACTGATGATTCTATCACTACCAGTGTAATATGTAGAAAATCAGGAGAAATGGGATTTCCTCGCGCATTTTGTATTTCATCTAAACCATTCATTTGTAACTTAGCAAGGATAAAGCTACCTGATTGATTGCTAATTAGCTCAATATCAGAGATTTGAAACATGAAATCTGGTTTAATAAATTGTTGGTAAGCAGAAGCTACTTCGATAAGAGTTGGTGGCTTATCTTGCGGCAGACGCCCGTCCACCTCTCTTAGGTAATCATAAATATCAAGGAGGGTTTCGTGCCCTCTTTCCACCCGCTTAGTGGTGTATAAAAGCGTTACATGCAACTCCTCTCCAATGAAAGGTTTTGACGGCTCCTCTCTGTGAGTCAAAATAAATTTATCATTTTCTTTCTTTAGCAATACTTTCGCATTACATGCACAGGAATCAGTATCTATAACAAAAAATTTTTTTATTTTATTTCGGGTTAGCTCATTCATCTCAATCAAGCCTAGATAATCAGCTGTACTTTCTTCCTCAAAATGAATTTTAGCTCCTATCTTCCACTCTTTAAGGGGAGTATTTCCAAGAGATATAGCCCCAAATAAGCAAAAAAGAAAGATTCTAATCATTTTTACCACCCTCTGTAAATCCAGGATTTAGGATAGCAGATGGTTGATTTTTAATCAATTTTTAATATTATCTTCAAATTTCCTTATTCTAAAAACTTAAACCCTGCACCTTCTAAAACACTTATGACATTGTGGTATGGATTTGAAGGAAAGTGATATTTTTGCATGTGGTTCCATTGATTGAGAGTAAGTAGATTATTTACATCATGGGTATGCCTATTATCTGGAAATGCTCTATTTAAATCTGCAATGATAGGATGAAAAGAAGTAATGCCTGGTTAGAAAAATGACTTAAGCCAAATCTCTACCCAGGACAAGTCATTGTAATGGATAACACTTGTTTTCACAAGTCTGAAAAAACTAAATCAATTATTGAAGGAGCAGGATGTATTCTTTATGTTTTATTTCCTACTCCGATTACTCAATTTTACATAATAGAGCAATCACCATCTCCAGAGATTTCTGCACAAGCCATCATCGCTCCAGATAAACCTTCATGACCATCATCATTGCATTGATGTTTAGGTGGTAAATTTGAACAAAAAGCATCATGAGTTGTTACAAAAGCTTTTAAATTGGCATGTGCTTGATCTATGAAAGCTTGGCCCCTCGAACCCGCTCCATATGTACTTCTAACTGCTGCATTATAACTAGCTAACAATGAATCAAACTCTTCTTGCCCAGCTTTTGGAGCTAATGCGATCTTCATTTTTGCAGCTTTTTTAACAGAAATTACAGTTACCATTGCCCATTTATCCCAAGCAGCTGTTTTCATGTCAACATTTACCTTAGGAAGGCCAAGGTTATCTAGCACAATAAAAGACTTTTTATCAAAATCTGTAGCCGCTTTTTCTCGTAATTGCCAACCTAATGGCAACTCTGCCCTTACTAGAAATGGATTACCATCAAAAGAACCCATCCAACGCACCCCAAAAGAGTCCCAGACTGCTTTATTATCTTCTCTTACAGGCAGTTCAACTTGAACTCCATGATCACTTGTTACTGTTAATGACATATTTTTCCTTTTTTTATGGTTAAGAACACTTTAAAAGCGATTGACTATAACCTAAGTTACCCCCCCCTTGTCAAGATTGATCGTTTTAATTTTTTAATTACTAAACAAAACTGAAATCTATAAGTTTATGTATAGGTTCACGGTTCAGGAGCTAAAACCCATAAATTTGTGCCATGTAAGGGGCTTCAATCTTAGAAAAATACTTTGAAACAACTTCTTTACTAAATGTATAAACATTATCAGGAACATAAAACACAAGAACTTATGACAAAAATTTTCATTTTTTTTGTGAACAATTTTTTTTATCCCGTGCTCTTCACTTACTTCATATTTTTCAGAAAGAATTTTCCATAACTTTTGGGTAACGATAATATCAATATCTCCGATAGCTTTAATATTACGAATTCCCATAGGGCCGCTACCACTAATCACATACTGACCTAGTGGCAAATCTAATTCCTTGAAAGCGAAAAATTTTTCACTGTTACTTTGTGCCATAAAAGCCCCCTAGAATCATACAGAAAATCTAAACCCTGAAGCTTCTAAAAGACCTAAAGCATTATGGTATGGATTTATTCTTAAGTTGTATTCTTGAAAATATCTCCATTGATTATAGGCAAGTTGATTATTTATATCCAGTGTATGTCTATTATCAGGAATAGCTCTATTTAAATCTGCAACGATCCCCTCTAAAGGAATAATACCTGCTCTATCATTGAAAACCCCATTTTGAATCATGTGAATAAGGCATACCTTTAAAGTTTGCATTTGTAATTCAGTAAAATGACCTGATAATTCAATTGGTATTCCATCTTTATTGTGTAGAATTAAAACTGCCTTTACAATGGTATGAATTTTCACTGAAAATTGTCCATTTTCATTATAACCAGAACTTAGTGCATGGTATTGTTGTACATTTCTAACTGCGCCACCTACATTTGCAGGGGCAGCAGAGGCGCTTGGTTCTACAGATGGTTTTAAAGCAGCAGGTTTTACCTCTTCTTCTACAACCTTAGCAGTCACTTTTTTATATTCATTTTCGAAATGTG
>CAMCSI010000091.1 GCA_945877885.1 Chlamydia trachomatis | reverse complement strand
CAGAAAAAGATATAGAATTTCATTTACTTGCTGATTTGTCTAAGTGTACTCTTGATTTTTCTTACCTTGATAAAGAAACGGGCAAGCAGGTGCTAATTCGATCTTATCCAATCGGTGTTGGGAGGAAAGATGAATATTCTCCATCGGGTTGTTTAACCCCTCTTGGAACCTTTAAATTGGGTGAAAAAATTGCGATTTATAAAGAAGGTGTCGAGAACTATTACCAGAATAAAAAAACACATATGATTGAGGTTTTTGGTAAGCGGTGGATACCGTTTGGAGAAGAAGTTGCAGATTGTACCGATAATGCAAAAGGTTACGGATTGCATGGTCTTCCTTTTGTACGTAATGGTGGGGCCGATGAGTTTGTAGAAGATTTATCTTGTCTAGGTAAGTATAGTAGTGATGGTTGTATTCGTTTAACAGAACGTGATATGAATGAGTTATTTGCCATTATCATTACAAAACCTACCTTTATTAAAATTGTCAAAGATAAGGGAGTAATTGATTCTGCCGCAAACTATTGAAGCAAAAAAACTAGATTCGATGGATCGGGTTAAGCTTTCAAGACATGCTAAACGTCCCAAGGGGTTAGATGTCATAAAAGCGATAACCTCATCATTTCAAGAATTACATGGAGATAGATATTTTGGTGATGATCCTGCCGTTATTTGTGGAATAGGTGAATTAGACGAGGATCGTTGCGTCTTTATTGCTCAGCAGAAAGGCTTTGATCCAAAAGAGCAGTCGAGAAGAAATTTTGGCATGATGACCCCTGAAGGTTATAGAAAAGCTTTGCGTGTGATGAAACTTGCCGAAAGATTTGATTTACCTGTGATTACTATTATTGATACACCTGGTGCATATCCTGGTCTTGATGCTGAAAAGCGTGGTCAAGCAAGATCTATTGCTGATAATCTTTATGAAATGAGCAGTTTAAAAACGCCGATTATTTCTTTAATTCTTGGAGAGGGGTGCTCTGGTGGCGCTTTAGGTATTGGGGTAGCCGATAAAATTATTATGCTTGAACATGCTTACTACAGCGTAATATCCCCAGAGGGATGTGCCTCCATTTTATTAAAAGATGCAAGAAAAAGTGCGCTTATTGCACATTTTTTAAAAATCCATTCAGAAGATTTGTTTGATTTTAAGATGATCGATAGCATCATCGGTGAGGGAGATGGGGGATTTCATGAAAACACTTTTGCCGTTTTTTCTTCCATTAAACAAGAGATTATTCATCAGATTTCAACTCTTAGAGAATTGTCTGCCCAAAATTTGCTAGAGAATAGATATGAGAAATATCGCTCCATTTAATCATTTTTCTGTTAATATAGTGCTATGAAATTTTTTTTTAGAGCTCTTTTACGAGTTAAAAACCATTTATTTTTATTTATCTCCTCGTTGTTATCGTTAATTGGACTTACAATTTTTAATCAACTTGAGGTGATGGCTTTTGGTGCAGTTGCAAGAACTGGTAGTCCACTCACTGAGGTAAAAAATGAAAAACTTACAGGGTTAATTACTCTTTTTCAGAATACTTTGGGTCTTAATTTAGGTTCATTTAAAACAATTGTTTCTGTTTTTCTAATAGTGGGTTTTTTTAAGGCAATTTTTTTATTTACGAATAAATATCTGACAAAAATTTTAGCCGTAAGAATTTGTAGGGATTTAAGAAATCAATGTTTTGCTCATATTCAAACCCTTCCTCTTTCCTTTTTTTCGACCTATGATAGAGGGAAGCTCTCCACTAGGGTAATTAGCGATGCAAGTCAAATTGCCTTATCGTTTAACTCATTTGTGACTAATTATATTCATATGCCGTTTGTTGTGATATCCACACTTTCTATCTGTTTACTACTTTCGTGGAAGTTAACCATCTTGATATTTGCAGCAGGACCTGCAATCATACTTCCTCTGAAATGGATTACAAAGAAAATTCGGAAAATTTCTTTTTCTATGCAGAAAAGGCAAGAGTCATTTACTTCGGTTATTATCGACCATTTGTCTGGGATTTTTACTATTAAATCTTACCAATTGGAAAACTATTCTAAGGCAAAATATGAGCATGAAAATGCACGTATGGTCTCTTTTGATGAAAGAGTTCAAAAATATGATATGATGACAAGGCCTATCACACATTTTGTGATGACCCTCTTGTTATTATCTATTTTTGGTGTGGGAATGCATTCTCTAGAGCTTAGTTTTCCAGACATGATTGTTTATTGTGGGGTGCTGCATATGCTTTATGGACCATTTAAACAATTTTCTGAGGAAAATGCAAGTGTTCAAAAAGGGGTGGTTTCAGCAACTAGACTTTTTGATATTATGGAAGAGCCTTCAGAGGATATAGCAGAGCATAAGGAAAAGATTTCTAACTTCTCAAGCTCGATCATCTTTGATAACGTCACATTTTCTTATCTTGAACATCCTGTGCTTGAAAATATCTCTTTTGAGATTAATAAGGGGGATGTTCTTGCCATAACAGGATCTACCGGTTCAGGTAAATCTACTCTTTTAAAGCTTTTTTCTAAATTATACGAGGTGGATTCGGGGTTAATACTTATTGATGGAAGGGATGTGAAAAATACACACCTTACCTCTTTAAGAAACCAGTTTGCGCTTGTTGCTCAAGAGCCTTTTTTCTTCAATGACACGATCAGGGCAAATCTTGTCTTTAATGAAGAAATATCAGAGGCAAAGATGATTGAAATTGCTAAAAAAGCTTGCATCCATGAATTTATTATTTCCCTTGAATCTGGTTATGATACAATTATTGAGGAGATGGGAAAAAATCTTTCTGGTGGTCAGAAGCAAAGGCTAGCCTTAGCTAGAGCGTTATTGCGTAACGCTCCAGTACTTCTTCTAGATGAGGCAACCTCATCCTTAGATGCTGTGAGCGAATCTTTAATCTCTAGGGGACTTTCAGAGTTAAAAGGGGAGGTGACTCAGATTATTGTTGCTCATCGCTTATCAACTATTCAACATGCCGATAAAATACTTTTTCTTGAGCATGGAAAAGTGAAAGCGTTTGGCACTTTGCCCGTTGTGATGATAAAGGCGCCTGCATTTGCTGCCATGTGGGAAGCTTCAAAACTAGAAAGTGTTGAAATGGTTTAAATGAGGGCAAGGGAGGTAAGTGTCTCTTTTAAATCCCCATTATCGTCTTTGTCTAGCGCTCCAGATTTTGCAAGCCACATAAGATAACTTTTCGGAACTTTTTCCAAAGGTACTCCTCTATGTTTTCCAAAAGGCATTTGTGTGATAGGACCACTTTTTTTGTTCAGGAGGGAGAAAATATCTTCAAGGGTAAGATCTTCTGTCATTGATTCAAAGACTTGCTTCATTACCATCACATCATCAAGGGCGCGGTGAGCATTATTTTCCTTAACCCCATAGATTTCCCGTAAATATTGAAGAGAAAATTTTGGAAGATCAGATCTGTACTTGCGAGCCCACTTAAGGGTGTCTATATAAGGATATCTAGGAAGTGGAACTTCTGCTCTTGTAAACTCAGCTTCAAGAAATAGTTTATCAAAATTATCATTATTATGGGCGATTAAAACTACTTCACCTTTGCAAAATTCGGTAAACATTAAAGCTGCCTCTTTAAAACTTGGGGCATCTTTAACCATAACATCTGTAATACCAGTGATATTGACCGATTCCTCTGGAATAGCCATGCCTGGATTAACAAAGGTACAAAAGGAAGTATTATTAGAAGCATCATAGGCTGCAATTTCAATAATTCTATCACTCCCAGGTTTAAGTCCTGTAGTTTCTGTGTCGTAATATATCGCTTTTCTTCCCATACAAAAAAATTATACTCAAATTTGTTTTTTTGGGGTAGTAAAAGAAAAGCTTTGCTGATAAGGGTAAAGATAATATAATAAATGTTTATTGGATTAGGGCATGACTGATAAGAACAATTACGATCAAGTCGATATTTATAAGGCAGATACAGCTAAAGTGATTGCTGATATGGGTATGGAGCTTTCCTTAAAGATGCTAGATCAGATGCTTTTAATTAGACATTTTGAGACAAGAGGGGAGCAAAGTTACCAACAAGGAAAAGTTTGGGGCTTTTATCACGCCTATATTGGTCAAGAAGCCGTACAAACAGCAATTACCTTTGCTCTTGGTAGGGAAAAAAACTTATATGCAACCACTTATAGATGTCACGCACTAGCACTTCTTCTTGGCATGAGTGCAGAAAGTGGCATGGCTGAGCTTTTTGGAAAAAAAACGGGAAATGCCGGCGGTAGAGGGGGCTCCATGCATATGTATACAAAAAATATGTTTGGTGGTTCCGGAATTGTTGGCGGGCAGTGGCCTCTTGGAATTGGTCTTGCGTTTTCTCTTAAATATAGGGGTATAAAGGATCAAGTAGCTGTAGTTTTTGGAGGCGATGGATCAGTTCCACAGGGGACGTTACACGAATCTATGAATTTAGCAAAGCTTTGGGGGCTGCCGTGTATTTTTGTAGTAGAAAACAACAGAATGAGTATGGGCACCCAGCTTGAAAGAACGATTGCAAATCCACCCATTGCTGCAAATATGGCAAAAGCTTATGGGATGAAATCTTATACTGTAGATGGGATGAAGATCACAGATGTATATGATTTATTTAAGCATATTAAAAATGAGGTGACTTTAACAGGTCAGCCTGTGATGGTTGAGGCACTTTGTCACAGATTTAAAGGCCATTCGATATCCGATGCTGCCACTTATCGAACAAAAGATGAGCTAGAAGAGATAAAAAAACAAGATCCTATTTCTTACTTTACCTCTTTATTAAAAAGATATTGCGGCTTTACTGATGAGGAATTTGAGCAAAGAAGTGAAGCACAAAAAGAGATAGTAATGAAGGCTGTCAAGGCTGCAGAAGAGGCAGATTTTCCTAGCATCGACACATTAGAAGAGGGGGTGATCATAGAATGAGAAAGATCACAATACGAGAGGCAATACGTGAGGCGTTAGAGGAAGAGTTTGATCGAGATGAAAATGTCTTTATTTTAGGTGAGGAAGTTGCTGAATATAATGGCGCCTACAAAATTACCAAAGGGATGCTTGATAAATACGGCCCAAAGAGAGTGATAGCTACCCCAAGTTCTGAAGGAGGGTTTACAGGTCTTGCAGTGGGTGCAGCCTTGACCGGTCTTCGCCCAGTGGTTGAATTCATGAGCTTTAATTTTTCTTTTGTAGCTTTTGATCAAATTGTCAATAACGCCATGAAGATACATTATATGTCAGGGGGGCGATTTTCTGTCCCAATTGTTTTTAGAGGTCCCAATGGTGCGGCTGCAAGAGTTTCATGCCAACACTCTCACAATGTGGAGCCTTTATATGCCCATCTGCCAGGTTGTATTGTGGTGGCTCCATCTACTGCTTACGATTCAAAAGGGCTCCTAAAAGCGGCGATTCGAAATAATAATCCGGTCTTTTTTTTAGAAAATGAGATGATTTATAATATGGTCGGAGAAGTTCCTGATTACGATTATACAGTAGAGATTGGAAAAGCAAAGATTTTGCAAGAGGGGATACATTTAACCCTTATCTCTTACAGTAGAATGATTTACTCCTGTAAAGAGGTGGTAGAAGATTATAAGAAAAAGGGGATTTTCATCGAGTTAATAGACCTTCGGACAATTAAACCTTTGGATGTGGGAACAATTATTTCTTCTGTTAAAAAAACCCACCGTGC
>CAMCSI010000090.1 GCA_945877885.1 Chlamydia trachomatis | reverse complement strand
CTTTCGGTGATGGCGCTATTTAATAAGCTGAAATTTTTAGCAAATTTTTCAACGCTTTCAGGGCTTCCGAAAAATTGTACATTATAAGCATGGGGGGCAGTATCATAATGTTCAAGAACCAATTCAGATTTATCAAATACAGAACCTGCCATGTTTAAGGTTACAGTGGTGGTGCTTTTGCCACTGTCTTTTTGAATGGTCATCAGTCCCACCATTTTTTCAAATAATGTGAATACGTCACTTGGCATATTTGCAAACGGAGACATTTGAAGGGCTACAATTCCTGCAGGGGAAGAAATTGGCATTGCCGTCTGAACCGCCATATCATCTTGATTCTGTTTGTCAGAATCATCTTTTTTATCATGGCCGCCGCCATCTTTATCAGATAGTTTTTCAGGGGAGGAAAGGGGGGAGGTTTTTTCATCTTTTTCCTCCTTTATCTCCAACTTTAGTTTGAGGTTCGGGTCTTTACTCATCTCAGCGTGCAAGTTTTCAGCTGATAAAGGCTTTGTTTCTTCTTCTTCTTTTGTAGGTGGAAAAAAGGGCTCTTTCAAAGCAGGGGGAGCTTTCCCTTGAATTTCTACCTCTTTTTGCTGAGGTATTTCAGATGGTACAGTTTTTATAGGAGCTTTTAAAGCAGCTTTTTCTTTTTCTTTTTTCTTCTCAGAAGGCTCAGAATTAGGGGTAGATTGCTCTGCTTGCTGCTCTGGAGGTGGATTTGTAAATAAATCATACTGATTATTTTCAGGGGTAGAATAAGAGGGGGGTGGGTTGGAAGTATTTTCAGAAGCACCCTCAGTTGGGAAATTATCATCGTCATCATTATCATTATCTGAAAAATTTGGCGGTGAAGGGGTATTTTGTGAAACTCCTACAGAAATAGCTGACCCCTGCCCACCTTCTGAATCAGAGATGAACATCTTAGAGGTGTCCTTTTTCCCCTCCCCCCCATCGGTAACAAAATGGACTTTTGACCCCCCATCTGCATCTAAAATGGAGGCTCCCTTTTCGGTTTCGGTCATGTACTCTTTAAAAAGCCCTTGAGGGACAGGGATGGATACATCTGCATCCTCTTCCTCCTCACTTAAATCTTGAGGCCGTTTTCTAGCACCCTTTTCGCCTGTCTCCTCACTTTTTTCTACCCGAAAAGCTTTTTTAAACTTTTCAGAGTCTACAGAATCTGAATCATTGCTCTTTTTAAAAGGATCTGGAATGGCATCTATGTTTTTTGATCCGTTCATCTTTTTCCTTTCCTCATTTTTCTTGAGTGCATAGCAGTGCCCAATTCATCGGAAAGATTTGCCTCTTCTATTTCCATCTCTTTTTTTGACTCTTTCACCCACTCTTCTTTATGCATATAGATTTTTTCAAGGTCTTGATTTTTTTGCAGCCTTACAGCTTTGGCTACCTCTAAGGCTTTTTCTGCCTCTTTGACCACTTTTTTTTGATCCTCTACCGCCTTTTTTTCAGCAGAAAGCTTTACCCCCAGCACCTCTTTCATGTAATGATCATGCCTTTCAAGCACATCACTTGTGGTCCCTTGTTCAATTTTTTGAAAATGCTTTTCAATCATTTCAAGCTTTAATGTTTGCGTGGCGGTAAGAAGTTTTCTTTTATCTACAAGATCTTTTTCTGCCTTATCTAAAGCCTCTCTTTTATTTCGTAAGATTTTTTCAGCCTCTTCTAGGCGGCGCTGTTTTATTTCGGCAATTTGCTGTAATGGATATATTTTTTTCTTCATCTAAATAGCGCCATCAATTGATTCAATGTTTCACTCATTGAGGAATCTTCTTTGACCCCTTGTCTTAAAAATCTATTGACTTTATCGATATATTTGATGGCATAGTCAGCATTTTTATCAGAACCTGGTTTGTATTCTCCAATTCGAATTAAAAGCTCATTTTTTTTGTAGTCGGCAAGCACTTGACGAACCTTTCCCACTACTTCAAGCTGCTCTTTAGAAATAATATGACCAATAATACGGGAGGCAGAAGATAAGATATCGATAGCAGGGTAGTGGTATTGACGAGCAAGTTCTGCTGATAAAATGATGTGACCATCTAAAATGGATCGCACCTCATCAGATACTGGTTCATTCATATCATCGCCGGCTACAAGTACGGTGTAAAAAGCGGTGATCGAACCTTTGTCGGAATTTCCAGACCTTTCGAGAAGTTTTGGGAGGGTAGCAAATACCGATGGGGTAAACCCTGCACGTGCTGGAGGCTCACCTGCAGCAAGTCCTACTTCACGAAGCGCCCTTGCAAAACGAGTCACTGAATCCATCATCAAAATAACTGTTTTGCCTTGATCTCTAAAATACTCAGCAATGGCAGTGCCTACGTAGGCAGCATTTAAACGTAACTGAGGGGATTGATCAGAAGTGGATACAACAATCACAGAACGTTTGAGCCCTTCTGGCCCTAAATCATTTTGGATAAATTCTCGAAGCTCACGACCCCTTTCTCCAATTAGAGTAATCACATTGACATCAGCTTTTGCATAACGGGCAAGCATTCCCAAAAGGGTCGATTTACCACCCCCTGCAGCTGCAAAAATACCCACACGTTGACCCTCACCACAAGTTAAAACAGCATCTATGGCACGAATACCGGTGGATATTGGCTTATTAATGATCTTTCGTTTTAAAGGATCAGGGGGAGCGTTAATTACTGGATAAGTTTCTGTAAGATTTAATGGACCTTTTTCTTCTAAATCTAAGGGCTCGCCCAACCCATTTAATACCCTTCCAAGCAAAGCATTACCCACTTTGATGGTTAACTTAGCATTCATAGGAATTACTTCTGAGGAGGTAGAGATTCCATGCATCTCTCCAAGGGGGGATAAAAAGGATTCATCTTTTGTAAACCCAACAACTTCTGCAAGAAGGGGAACCCCTTCTCTTTTGATCATGCAAATTTCTCCCATCTTCACATTGGGGACAATGGCGCGAATAAGCATACCTACTACTTCTGTGATTCGTCCATGAACAGTAGTTAGTTCCACATCTTCTAGATGCTGCTCTACCTCATCGATCGATACGTGAAAAGATAAGTCGCTATCATCAAACTCTTTGTGCTTCTTTGGGGAGAAATGCCTCACATGCCTCCATTAGACTTGAGTATTAAATAGCGTTTTGATCATGCTTGTTGCGTTTCCTAAAATCGTAGAGGTATAGTTTAATTCCTGCTGCGCTTTACTTAACTTTACTTGAACTAAAAGTAAGTCTGCCGGACTGACAGAGTCTCCATTTGCACTTAAGTTTTTTATCTCAGCTGCCGCTTGGGCCATTTGATTTTGGCCATCGGTTACCATCGTTAAAAATCGGGCAATAGGGTTTTTTGATTTAGCAAGCTTTTCGTCAAAATTACCAGTTTCGACACCCACTTTTTCTGCAGCAGTTGTTAAATGATCATGAGCACTTGTTAACTTCTTTCTTACTAAGTATTTATCTGAACTTTTAAGATTTAAATCTTTATTGTTTAGGTGTTGCTTAATATCCCCTAATGATCCGCTTGCTGTATTCATCTGATTTTGAACACTTTCCATCGTAGGGGGTGCAGAGGGGCTGATTTTTTGCCCATTAACCACATCCATTGGAGTGGGCGCTTTCGATCCTGCCACATCTTCGGTGGGAGTTTGCATATGTTGTTTAAATGAATCAGAAGGGGGTTCATCGGAAGGATTCATCCCTTTTGATGTGATTGCATCTAATTTATCAATATCTGGTGGGCCGCTTGATGGATCTGCCATAATTTATTATCTCTTGAACGTTATCGTTTATCGTTTATCTTTTTTCTTTGTCTCTTTTGCAAGGTTCATAGGGGAGGTGGCTTCTTTTTTGATGAATTGATCAATAAATTCATGGGATCTCTGCACAAGTTCCTTAATATCGGGATCAGAGGTTTTTTTTGCCAGTTCATCAAGCATTTTTTCCCCTTCAGATGTTTTTCCAGGGATCATGCTTTTTGTAATGGCTAAAAACGAACTTGCCATCTCATTTGCCGGATCCTTTTTTAACACAGATAAGAAGGTTTCTTCGGCTTGTCTTAGCTCTAATTTACACATATGCATATAACCATAGCCAATTTTTGGAAAGATATTTTCTGGACGAAGAACTTGTGCTGCCATAAAAAGCTTTAAGGCAGAGCTCTCATCCATATGATTTACTGCAACAAACCCTGCCTCTAGGAAGAGGAAGAAATCTTTGTCACAAGCTTTAAACGTTTGATTAGACATTGGCTACTCCTACTGCGTTTTTTGGTTAGAGATAGTTTTTGAAATCACCGTATTTACTTGAGCGAGAAGGTTTGAAATAGATGATCCAACTTGTGCTACGTTAGACATTTGAAATTGTAACATCAAAAATTTACCTGGTGTTGCCTGGGATGAATGAGAAGATACTTTTCTTACTAAGCTTAGTACCTGGCTTTGCATCTTGATATAGTTTTTAATCAAGGTGTTAAATGTAATGGTGCCCCAATATGTCATGATTGTCTCCTAATCTAGTTTTTTATTTATTATTCTTTTGCTGGGATATGGTTAAAGAGTTTTAAAAGACAGCTGTAGCCATGAAGTAAAGTACCAAGCGCTTCATATTCCTCAGGTTTTGCCCCATCTTTTATGGCAGTTTTTAAGGTATGGATCTGTTTTTCAACCTCTTTTATCATCGCCTTTGCTTTTTCTTCATCCTCTATGTCTTTTTCTAAGGGGAACGTAAAGAAAGGTTTAGGTCCTTTACTGCTTTTATCTTTATTTAAACCAAACATAGGTTTTTTCTCCGTTTTTTCTTCTTATTATAAGAACTAGCAATTCTTAATCATTGAAGTCAATTTTATATTTTACGCCATCTTTTTTTAGAAGAACTTCTTGTTCTAATATATCTGTGATGATCATTCCATCTAGCTTATCATTAACGCCTAATATTTTCCCCTCTATTAACACAAATTGGCTTTTATTGCCGAACTTTGAAGAGCCAGTGATTTTATACTTGCCCGTAATATCCATTGCAGCTGAACTTTGGGTTGTAAAAATAACAAAATTTTTCACAACTCTTATTCCATGGACACCCTCAAGCTCTAAAGCTACCTTTTCGAAAAGCTCTTTATGAATTTCATTAGCTCTTCCTGAAAGAACAACTCTGCCATTATTTTGCTGAAACATCACATTTGCAAAACCATTGCTGATTAATAGGTTTTCAATTTGAGTATTTAAGGTGTCTTCTACAACCACTTGATTATCTAATAGGCTGAGATAGACAAAATACTTATTTAAAAAATCTGTAAGAGCCACCTTTTCACCCTCATCCTTAATATATCCTGTAAGAATAAAATGGCCAGGGGAGCGTGCCGTCATTAAAATGGATTGCCAGGCAGGATTTTTTAAAAGCATCTGGTTGATGTTATCATAGACTGATTCATCAATAATCAAATTATTATCGATCGTTGCAATGTAGGGAATATTGTTTAAACGATACATAAGTTCATTATAATCAATATCAGTAAGCACATGACCTGTGATAAATAGGGTGGATGTACCAGAATTGTAATTAAATTGAATATTATCAAAATGAGAAATCGCCGAGGCAATCTCTTTTGTCTCATCAATGGTGGGGGTGATTACCTCTGAGCTTTTAAATAGGGCAAGAAGGCTGATGAATCCTATGCAGATAAACACTGAAAAGACAGAGGCGATAGCTAAGTGTTTGGTGGGGATAAAGGTATCTTTCCAAGTTTTTACTACCTCTTCAGCTGGTTTTTCCTC
>CAMCSI010000089.1 GCA_945877885.1 Chlamydia trachomatis | reverse complement strand
GATCAGGACGATCAACTTTAGGTCTTGCTTCGTTGACAGTTAAAGAACGGCCTTCGATATCTTTGCCATTCATGTCATCAATTGCCGCTTGCGCTGCACTGCTTGAATCCATTTCAACAAAACCAAATCCTTTAGATCTGCCTGTGTTTCTATCTTGGATCACTTGGGCTGATTTTACTTTCCCAACTGATTCAAATAATTCTTTTAATTCATCGTCACCCATTGAGTAAGGGATGTTTCCTACATATAATTTTTTTTCTGTTGCCACTTCGGGTCTCCTAATAAAAGCATACTTATACTGTATATAACAGCACAAATAATGCACTAACTTTCAAATTTACTTTACACGTTTAAAGAAAGGAATACTCCTAAAACTAAACGATAGAAATAGTTTATCCTATCTCGGGTATTAAAGATAGTGAAGTTTTTTATCATTAATGCAGATAACAGATATCTTTTAATGTAGAGCTTCTGTATGATCTATGGCAAACACAATTTACACAAGGCAGTTTTCATGGGTTTTTCAAAATTCAAATTAAGAGAAGAGATTATTAAAGCAGTTGAAGCGGCAGGCTACACTACTCCAACCAAGATTCAAGAAGAATCTATACCAAAAATATTAGAAAAACTTGATATCAGAGCGTCTGCTCAAACAGGAACTGGTAAGACTGCAGCATTCCTTCTTCCAGCATTGGATTTGATCGCAAGATCAGAAACCCGCGGTGGTAAAGGGGCAAAAGTTTTAATCCTTACTCCTACAAGAGAGCTTGCTCAACAAATTACTGTGCAGGCAGAAAAATACAGTAAATTTTTAAATAACGTTCGTTGTGTTTGTGTAGTTGGCGGTATTCCTTATCATAAGCAACAGGCAAAGCTTGCTCGTCCATATGACATCTTAGTAGCTACCCCTGGAAGATTGCTTGACTATATGGATAGAGGTAAGATTAAATTTGAAAACGTTGAAATGGTAATCCTTGATGAAGCAGACAGAATGCTTGATATGGGATTTCAAGAACCTGTAGAAGAAATTATTTCACAAACTCCAGAATCTCGTCAAACACTTCTTTATTCAGCCACTTTAAAAGGCGATGTTCTTAAGTTGTCACAAAGATTCATGAAGTCCCCGATTGAAATAAATATTCACTCAAACACTGAAAAACATGAAAATATTGCTCAAAAGATTCACTATGTGGACAATCTTGGTCACAAAAATCAACTGTTAGATCACATCTTAAATGCTGAAGATCTAGATTCTGCAATTATTTTTACTGCAACAAAAAGACATTGTGATGAACTTGTGGAAGAGCTTGAGGAAAAAGGTTTCAGTGCCGGCGCTATTCATGGTGATATGAATCAAAGACAAAGAAGTCGCACAATTGAGTTGTTAAAACAAAGAAAAATTACTATTTTAGTGGCAACAGATGTTGCTGCTCGTGGTATTGACATCCCTTCTATTTCTCATGTAATCAATTTCGATTTACCAAGAGATACAGAAGACTACGTACACAGAATTGGAAGAACAGGTAGAGCGGGTGAAAAAGGGATTGCTATTTCATTTGCTGGCTCTAAAGATATACACATGGTGCCTCGTATTGAAAAATATACTGGACAAACTATCTCTGTTGTAGAAATCAAAGGTCTTGAGCCTAGATCTAAACCTCAATCTTCAGAAAAAGATAAGGGAAGATCTAGAGGCGGAAGAGGTTCTTCAGGTGGTGGCAGAGGTTTTGAAGGTAGAAGAGAATCTAGAGGTTCAGAAGGCAGAAGAGATTTTAAAGATTTCAGTCAGAAGCGTGAATCTAGAGGATCTGATGATAGAAAAGATTTCAGAAAATCAGATGACAGAAGAGAATCTCGAGGATCAGATGATAGAAGAGAGTCTAGAGGCTCTGATGACAAAAGAGAATTCAGAAAATCTGATGATAGACAAAATTTCAAAAGATCAGATGATAGACCAGATTTTAAAAGATCAAGTGATAGACCAGATTTTAAAAGATCAAGTGAAAAAAGAGAATTTAAAGGTTCAGGTGATAGAAAGGATTTTAGAAGATCAGATGATAGAAGAGAGT
The DNA here is from genome assembly GCA_945877885.1 of Chlamydia trachomatis. Lineage (GTDB taxonomy): Bacteria > Chlamydiota > Chlamydiia > Chlamydiales > 2-12-FULL-49-11 > JAJACQ01. Next base: position 3,795 of record CAMCSI010000089.1, on the reverse strand, counting down.
CTAGAGGATCAGATGATAGAAAAGATTTTAGAAGATCAGATGACCGTGGGGCAAAAAGAGAATTTGGAGATCGTCCAAATAGAAATGATGGACCGTTTGGGGGCGCAAGAAAGACCTCAAAGAGCAGTGGAGATGGATTTAGATCTGAAGGACGTCCAGAAAGATCAAAGCCCGCTTTTAGAACAGATTTTCGAGAAGATTCTAGATCAAGTAAAAAAACTGGAAGAAGTGATTTTTCTGAAGGAAGATCTTTTAAAGATCGCAAAGGCGCTCCTTCTGAAAATAGATCTTTTAGTAAAGAAAGAGGGTCCTCAAGACCACCAGCAAAAAGAGGTTAGTTTACAAACCGGCTAAAGAGATGCTAGGATTTTCTTGAATTAACAATTAAATCACACAGCTTATTTTTAACCGGTCCATTACACTCCTGACTAATATGCATGATGCCGTCTGAATATTTCATATTCAGACTGCCGTCTTTTAAAGCATATTCATTAAAAACATCAAAATACAAAATTCCATGAGAAGTAGCTTCTTTTTCAAGACTAGCATTTAAAAGTTTTGTGTAGCTAACTCGATCCTGATAAGGTCCTACCGATGGGTATCCTTCTACGGTTAACTCCCTAACAGGTGGCGTAATCCCAAAAATCACCGGATGAATCTTATATTTAGCCTCAATCCCCTTTATTCTTAAAATATAGTCATCGGTAAGCGAAGATAATACTTCCTCTAATTTTCGATGTTCATTATGCACTTGATTGTAGATATGACACCTAACATCAATTTCACCAAAACAAAAAACAAGGTAATCCCCTGGCTCTATTCCATGATAATTTTCTTCCGCTGCCCCCTTTTTTCCAAAAGAGTACATTGTCCTAGATCCGAGATAGTGGATTGCAAAAGGGACCTTTAAAATATCCTCACCTCTGAAGTATAAAATATACCCCTCTTCGATATCTCTAAAAGAAAAGGCACAATGACTATCCCCTATGCTATGTACTTTCATCATTTATCCATTATGTTTTTAAACCTTTGCAAAAAAACTAGTAGAGAGCAAAAGAGTTTCATGCTATATTCTTTGCCATATATGTCTAGAAATAAAAATTATATTATAGGTAGAAATTGTATTCAAGAGGTACTTAAGCTCTCTCCTGAAAGAATTTTATCAATAACAACCGATCATAAAGCTGACGATCCGCTCATATTAGAGCTTAAGAGGTTAAAAGTTCCGGTTTTTGAAAAACGAACTAAGGCATTAGATGATCTTTGTGATTCCACCTCTCATCAAGGTTATGTAGCAGAGGTTACCAAGCGCGATCCGATTCATATTGAAGATATCATAGAGTTTTCAAAAGAGAAAAAGCGAAGTCTTGTGGTCATGCTTGATTCGATTTTTGATCCACAAAATGTAGGTGCGATATTACGAGCCTGCGAGTGTTTTGGAGTGGATGGGGTCATTTATTCGAAGAATAAGGGGTGTAGTATTACCCCTACTGTGTCTAAGACAAGTGTTGGTGCATCAGAGATTGTTCCCATAGCAGAGGTGTCAAATCTTTCCACCACTATTGAAAAATTTCAAAAAAATGGTTTTTGGTCCGTCTCTGCAGAAATTAGCGATAAAGCTGTATCTCTTACAAAATTCGAGTTTCCTGAAAAAACCTTGCTGATTCTTGGATCTGAGGGAAAAGGGGTGCAAAAACTTGTTTCCAAAAATGCTGATTTTCATGTCTACATTCCTATGATGGGTCAGATAGATTCCTTAAATGTCTCTCAGGCGGCGGCGGTCTTTTTAAGTCATTTTCAAAAATAAGTCTTCTATTAAGTTCTACTGTGATCAATAAATATGACACTAAAAGCGCATTCTTTCCCCTCTCCCTCCCCTATTGAAATTTTTCGCTCTATGTTGGAGGTAAACACTTATCATCCTCCTGTAGATCTTTCTGATCAAGCCACCTTTAGAAGTTATAACCCTTCTTCTGAAAATTTTAGTTGGGAGCAAAAAACTCGAAAAAAGGTACAAAGGCTACTTGCTACACCTGTGCTACAAGATCTATTTTCTCAACCGATGGTCTATGATTTTAAGCTTTCAGATACTTATTGCAACTATTTGAAAAAACATGGCTTTATCATTTTTTCGGTTAAACCCTCTTTCGATCCCCTTGGAAACTCCACTAGTCATCCCTATTACAATGTAGTTTATCACCCTTTAGAAGACATCATTTTAAAGCTCGGTACTGAAAGAGCCCCTTCTGACAGACATATTCAAGCTATTGATGATGAAAAAAAACTTGAGTTTGCCCACATGCAACCTGAAGATTCCCTATTACGATTTAAAATGGCAGAAATTATTCGATCACTAAAAATCCCCGGGGTAAGCTGCGCTCGCGAGGTGGCAGTTTCAGTGCCCAATCATAAAGATCGTTTTGTCATTGCTTCAGAACGCGTTTGCATTCTCAGCCCTTATGAAATAAAAGACCTCATTAAATCATCCCCTAAAAACGAGCAGATTAAGCTTGCGGATAAAGTTGCAACCCTCCTATTAAAATCAGGTTTTGTAGACGCTTCCTTTTCAAATTTTTCTTTTAAGCATGGTGATAACTGCCCTTTAAGCGAAAGAGAGATTTGTGTATTTGATGCAGAGAGTTTAGGGGGGTTAATTTCTACAAACTCCTTAAAGCATTTTCCTCAAAGTTCAATAGAAAAATGCGGCCGCATTGGGTTGTATAGACTTGTAGAATTTTCTAAAGTCTACATGGGGCAATCCCCTTTTCTGAAAAGGCTTGAAGAAATACAAAAGAAAAACCATCCGCCTATAGGTATTGGGAAACTAATTCTTCTATGCACAGTAGTTGGATTTATTGTTTTTGTTATCATTTCGATTGTTAGATCTATAATTATTTCTATAAATTATACCTCTCTTCTAAAATGTAAGAAGAGATTGAAAAGCATACGTGCTGATCAGCCCATTTACCTAAAAGCTAAAACAAACCTCTATGCCGCAAATAGAGCCTACTTTAAATCGATTCATGAAGTGAGAAAGTTTTAACTTTCAGATTATAGAATTTTCTGCTAAAATGCTGCCTGTTTCTTCTGGAGATAAACATGCAGGTTCTTTCAGCTTTTTTACTTTATCTAGCAATCCTAGTTTTTATTGGCATTGCTTCCTACCGTAAAGGGCAGACATCTGATGATTTCATGCTAGGCTCTAGAAGTATGAATTTTTATTTTACAGCGTTTGCTGCCCATGCAAGTGATATGAGCAGCTGGCTATTTCTCGCCTACCCTGCAGCAATCTTTGCATCTGGTGCATCTGGAATGTCTATTGGTCTTGGCCTATGCATTTTCATGTTTTTAAATTGGCAGTTTATTGCCCCAAAACTGCGTGTGGAAACAGAAAAATATAACAGTTTTACCTTATCCTCATTTTTTGAGAGCCGCTTTGCCGATACCTCTGGCTCCATACGTATCATCTCCTCCTTGGTATGTCTTATCTTTTTCACAGTTTATGTCTCCGGTGGCCTTGTAGGTCTTGGGCTTTTATTAAATACTGTATTTGCAATACCTTACGCCATAGGGGTCATTTTAGGGGTTATTATCATCATCCCTTATTTATTTATTGGCGGTTATGTTACGCTTGCTTGGACTGATTGTTTTCAGGGTATATTCCTTCTCATTGCAATCCTTCTTGTTCCCCTATCTGCTTTTTTCCTATTAGGTGTATCATTTAGCGACATCATCACCCCTTCTGTGCTTGCTGGTTCCTCTAATGGTCATGGCTTCTTTTATTCTGTGGTTGAA
>CAMCSI010000088.1 GCA_945877885.1 Chlamydia trachomatis | reverse complement strand
AAATAGTTCTTAAACCGCCACGAGCGAGATCTTTGAATCGTAAATGGAAAGATATGAATGACTTACCCTTTATAAAAAATATTGCAAAGGGAAGCTCAGGGAATTTTTCAGTCGTATCATAAAATAATGAGCTCATGATAGATGGATTTAATCGAAAGGCAAGAGCACTTTTATTTTTTCTATAGTAGTTGGTTTTAAGGGTATAATCAATCACTGAAAATGCAGTAAGGAGGATATTTTTTCTCCTTGTGTCGTGAGATAAATTACCTGTATCGATTTTATTCACTAATTCTAAAAAGGCAATTTTTTCTTCTTCAAAGCCTTTAATATTGCGTTTGTGAGGGTTGAACTTAAGGGTAAATGTTTTAATCATTTTAGTGGTTAAGTCAGGGTGTCTTACCATAGCTTCTGTCACATTTTCCTTTGTGTACATATTTACATCGGCATGTAAAATTAACTGATGCGTAAGATCAATAATTGAACGTAGAAGATTGGCTTCATTACCAGTTAATTGAGAGGGTGTTACAAAGCAAGACTCTACAAGGTCTGTATCTTCAAAATATTTAAGCATAGCAAGTTCAGATAAAAAATCTTCAATATCTGTTGCCTCACAGGCAGAGGTATTATTAGTTCCATGGAGAGATATAGACATAAGCAACATGTTATCAGAGCTATAAGGGGATACATAGGCAGCGTTTACCTTTTTCAAGACGAGGTTATGGCGGTGGATAAGTTTGGCAAGTTTATATAAAAATTTGTACTTATGGGTATTTCTCCAAGCAAGGACAATTCGCATCGAAGGGCCTTCTTTACCCTGTTTTTTCCAATCTTTATTTAACCTTACTTCATATTGTAGATTATCACGAGTGGTTGCTCGGTAATACATATGTATGGTTAGTTCGAGACGATCTTTAGTGATAATTCTAAGGTATCTAGAGTTAATCTTTCCTAAAAGTTCAGAAAACGTGGCGTAGGTAAATTCAGGAAGCTTAGCCTTAATGTTTTCATAAATTTCTACGAGCTCATTTTGAGTAAAGGTTGACACCCCTTTTGAATGCTCATTTACAATTTTTGTATAGTAGATGATGGCAATTCTCACTTTCCCTTTTGTTTTATACCCAGGTAGGGGGGTATCAGAGATGTAGGTTTGATAGTTTTGAATACCAAAATAGGCATAGTTTTTTAATATTTTTAAATCAGCCCCTGGCTCATCTTGACAAATGACCACCGAGCAGTCATTAAAATGAATTTGGACAAATTCCCCCTGAACCTTAAATCCCATAAGGTTATGGGTTAACGTCATCACTTGATCATCGGTGAACTCTTCAAAGAATTCCGATGGCATGTGCTTTTCTAGCCAAAGGTAGTGCTCTTGAAAGGATTCTTTTTCGTGTGCTAGGGCATCTATCATAGATTTTTTCATATTTATATTACTCATTTAAGCTAAAAGTAAACTCCACTTTAAGAATCATCTGATATTTGTCGAGGCTTTTCAAGGGTAAATACAACCGTCTTATTTAGAGCTTTTTAAGAGCCTTAATGAATTAAGGCCCACGATTACGGTGCTTCCCTCATGAAGGATTACGGCGATAAAAAGGGGGATGATTCCTCCTAAGGATAAGATGGCGTTTACAGCAATAGCCAATAGAGCTAAGAAGATATTTTGTTTAACGATTTTATGAGTCTTTTTGGCGTGAGAAAGAAGCCAGGCGATGGTGGAAAGATCATCGTTAAGTAGTACAGCGTCTGCTGCTTCAATAGCTGTATGGCTGCCAATTCTCCCCATAGCAATTCCTACATGGGCAAAAGTTAGAGCAGGGGCATCGTTGATACCATCTCCCACCATAATAATTTTATCGGTTTTACTCTGCTCTTTGATGATGGTGAGCTTTCCCTCTGGGGTGATATCGCTGTGAAAGTGGGCAATACCTACGCTATCTGCCACTTTTTTTGCGTTATCTTTATGATCGCCAGTAAGCATTTCTACCGTAATGGATTTAGAAAGCATTTTGATAATAGGTTTAACATCTTTTCGAAGCTCATCAAAAAAATGAAAAATTAAAACAGAGGTTTCAATCATTGCAAGAGCAACCACTTTTCCTTCTCGATCAATAGCATGTTGTACTTCATCATGCATAAGTGGAGGGATTTTTTGCAGTATATAATCAGAAGATCCAATATAGCAGAGGTGCTCCTTGCCACTAATTTCAGCAATACCTTCCACTCCTGATCCTGGGATGACTTTTAATTCTTTGATCGGATGGATGGAAATGTTCTTTGTTTTTGCATAATCTAAAATAGCTGCAGCAATTGGGTGGTGGGCCCCGTTTTCAAGCCCTGCAGCAACCGATAATAGTAGATTTGAATCAAGAGAAGGGTGAATGGTTTTTATACTTGCGCAAGATAATTTTCCAGTGGTGATGGTGCCTGTTTTATCAAAAAATAATTTTGTGCAATCGGCTAAGGCATCTAAAACGACGCCGCCCTTTAGTAGAATCCCTTTTCGCGCACAAGCTGAAATAGCCCCAAGATAGGCAGTAGGAGCTCCGATAATTAGGGCACAAGGGGAAGCTGCAATTAAAAAAGCAAGAGATCGATAGATCGATCCAGAATTTGTAACAAATGGCATATTTACTATAAAAGGAAGCAGTCCTGCAATCAACATTGAGATAAGAATAATGGATGTGGCATAAATATCACCAAATTGATCTAAAAAGCGCTGCAGCTTGGGTTTGGCCGCTTGGGCTTCTGTGATGAGTTTGATAATTTTTGCCAAAGTTGAATCAGAGGATGTTTTAAGTACCTCAACAGTTAAGGTTCCATCCGTATTAATACTTCCAGCTTGGACTTCATCATGCATTTTTTTTGCAATAGGAACACTTTCCCCAGTTAAATGGGATAAATTAACGTAGGAGGTTCCTTCCAACACTATCCCATCTAAAGGGATCACCTCGCCTGCACGAATTAAGATTTTTGTCCCCGGAAGAATTTCTCGGACAGATTTTTGGTAGGTCTCCCCATTTTGATCAAACACAATGGCCATAGAAGGGGAGAGCTTTTGTAAAGAAGATAAAGCGCCCTTGGTTTTTTGGGTAACCATGTGCTCTAAGGTGTGAGAAAGAGCAAATAAAACAAGTAGTAATGCCCCTTCCAGTTGACTACCAATTAAAACGGATAAAAAGGCAGCTAAAGTCATTAACACTTCAATGTTAATTTTAAACTTACTTAGATCCCTTAAAGTGTCGATTAAAGCAGGGGTTCCTACAAAAAAGTAGACAATCACTAATACCCCATTAGATAGGTTGGAAGATACTAGTAAAAGTAGGTAGGAAGTAATCAATAAAGATAAAGATAGTAGGGAGGCTATTAAAGAAGAATAGGTACCCCATAATCTTGAATCTTTAGTGATAAATGGATTTACCCTCTCTTCAAATCCTGAGGATAGATATTCATCAAGTAAATAAGGCTGCACTGTGTTTTTCTTCATACTCTTTATTGTACTGAAAAGATGGCTAAATAGAAAGAGCTAGATGCATTCATCCACAAAATTTGTAAAAATTGCCACTACTGCAAATCCAACTTTAATTAGATAGGAGCCAAGGTTATCAAGAAAATTAATCGTTTTATCTACAAAAACGGATCTAAAATAGGTGATTAAGGCTGCAAAAGGAGCTATGATTAATAACGCTGTGAATTCAATGGCATGAAAAGTGATGGTCACTACGGAAATAACAGTTTTAATGAGAGCTGATAATACGAGGGGAATATTTCTTGGGATTTTTTGAACAAGCATATCGGCCATTTTGTGAGTTAAGGAGAGCTCTTTATCTCCATATAGTTTATTTATTGCGTCCATATTGCCCTCTTTTATAAAGATTAAAACTATACAAGATAAAGGAATTTAAAACAAAGTTTTTTTACCATTTTGTAAGAATAAACAACTGCTATTGAAATATATATGTTGACTTTTAGATTTTTTTATCTAAAATTTTATTTTTTATTTATTAAACTGAGAAAATAAATTTGCAAATACTATTTATTTTAATCTTCACACTTCCTTTGTATATTTGGACTGCATCGGGAGAATTTTTTTCCTCTAGCGAGGATCCTGTCATCAATAATCATGTGAATATGATCACAGGTAAGCTGCAGCTAAGCTTTGAAGATCATGTGGTGCAAGGGGCGGTTCCTTAACTGAACATAATGATCCTCAAAGATATAAGGTTTTAAGTGTTTATGATGGAGACGTTAAACTTGCTTCATATAAATACTTTAAAGAGCTTACTGAAGTAAGGGATCAGGATCAAATTCTTACTAGGGTTCATCATAAAGATGGAATTTTGACGTTGATTGAATACTTTGATAAAGAAGATCGATTATATCGACAGGAGCGTTACCATCGTGAAAATGGCTCTTTAGTATTAAAGGAAAATATCGATGGAAATAATGAAGTGGTCGGATCAAAACGATATACGTATGATGATCATAAAAATCTTATTTGTGAAGTGATTTGCAAAGGAGAAGAAAGTTTTACCAAATGGTATCAATATAGCAAAGATCATATGCTTATTCAAGAGCGAGACGATAGTGGTTTGATAACAGAATACGAATACTTTCCTACTACAGATTTAATTACTAGTAAAAAAACGCTTAAGGATGGGGTTTTATTAGTCCAAGAACGGTTTAAATATGATAGAGATTTTTTACTCATAGAAAAAAGCTGTTTTGATGGCTATCGAACCACGTATGAAAAGTATACACGTCATGATAGAACTGGGATGATCACAGAGGTGGATAACGGTCTTACAAAAATCTACTACGCCTACAACGGGGCGAATCAGATTGTAAAGGAAGAGACTGAATTTTCTACAATGACATCTGAATACGATGCAGCAGGAAGGGTGATTAAAAAGACGTTTCCTAATGGAGGCGTTCATGAATATCTTTTTGATGAATGGGGTAATGCTTTAGAGATCAAAGAGATGGGGTCTGCTAAACGATTCATTGAGTATGATCATTATAACCGACCGATTGTATGCACTATGAATGGAAAGGTGAGTAGAAATACTTACAATAACAAAGGACTTATCCATACAGAGACAGATCATAATGGCTCTGTTACTACCTTTACTTATGATATTTTTGGTAGATGTATAGAAAAGACAAATTCTCTTGGTGGGGTAGAGAAATTTGAATATGATATTTTGGGAAATGTTATCTCTCATATCACCCCAAATGGAGCTATTACAAAAACAGCCTATAATTTATTTAATAAGCCTAAAACAATTGTCTATCCAAATGGAGGGACGCTTACCAACGTGTATAATCAAGATGGTACATTAAAAGAGGTGTTTGAAAATGGCTGTTTGAAGACAAACTTTGTTTATGATGCATTGCAAAGAATGACTAAGAGGGTGACCGGTTCATTAGAGGAAGAGTGGGAATATGAAGGGGCAGTGCTCAAAAAATATAAAGATGTTAGAGGGCTTGTCACTATTTACGATTATGATGCTCATGCTCGGAAAATAAAGGAAACCTCTGAAGATAGAGTAAAAGAGTTTTTCTATGATAAGATGGGGTTTGTCAAAGAGGTGAGGGAGGGAGATTTTTCCTCCACTTATCAGCATGATCCTGATGGTAGGTTGTTAGAATCTTCAGAAAATGGATCTAACCATGTGATAAATGAATACGATGAAGAAGGGAGAAAAATCTCTTCTAGAAAAATGACCTCAGATGGGGAGGCGTTAGATCAATTTTTCTACGATGATGAGGGAAGTATCACTTGCCATATCAACCCATTAGGTGAGGAAACGTTATTTATCTATGATCACTTGAAGCGCACCGAGGTGGATCCTTTAGGAAATAAAACAGTGAC
>CAMCSI010000087.1 GCA_945877885.1 Chlamydia trachomatis | reverse complement strand
ATTGGAAATTCAACACAAAGACTCAAAGGCACAAAGGAATGCACAAATACCACTTGCTAATTGCTAAAAGTTGATGAGAGTTCTTATCTCTTTCTCTGTATTCTTTGTGCCTTTGTGCGCTTTGTGTCTCTGTGTTAAATTTTCCATCGTAACTCTCATAGCGGGTGGTTATATATATTTTAAATTCACGTTACTTAAGTTCAGTTAAATAAGTACTACTTCCATTGATTTTCTTGAAATTTTTGCCCCTAAGGCTTTTAATTTACTATCAAGATCCTCATAACCGCGGTCTAAAAAATGGACATTGGTAATTTTTGACGTACCATCGGCAATGAGCGCTGCCATTACATAAGCAAATCCTGCTCTTAAATCAGGGATGGCAATATCTTTAGCCTTTAGCTGAGCGCCCCCCTTAATAACCACTGAATGGTTATGATTTTGCAAAGCAAAGCGGCACGGCTTACTTCCTAAACATTTGGTGAAAAAGTCAACATCAGCGCCCATCTCTTTTAGCGTATGGATATATCCAAAGCGGGACTCATAGACTGTTTCATGTACCACAGAACACTGCTTTGCCTGGGTGAGTAATACACAAAAAGGCTGCTGCCAATCTGTCATAAACCCCGGATGAACATCTGTTTCAATAAGTGCCCCACCCTTTAAAGGACCGTTGTAGTAAAATTCGATCCCCTCTTTTTCCACTGAAAAACAGCCCCCAATTTCACGAATATGGTTTAAAAAGGTGACCATATGTTCTTGAATTGCCCCTTTTACAAAGACGCGTCCTTTAGTAGCAATAGCTGCCATGCCAAAAGAGGCGGCAACAATCCGATCAGGGATCACATAATGCTCACAAGGATAAAACTCTTTAGTCTCTTCTATATGAATGGTTCGATCCACATCCACATAAATACAAACGCCGCATTTTTGCAAAAAATGAATCAAATCTAAAATTTCACATTCCATCGCTGCATTTTTTATTACCGTTCTACCGCGAGCTCTACAGGCGGCTAAAATAGTGTTTTCTGTAGCTCCAACGGAGGGGTAAACAAGCTCTATCACCTCACCAACTAGTCCCTCTTTAGCACTTGCGCAATAAAAGCTTTCGTCTTTAAGCCGTTTATAAGCAATGGTTGCTCCAAGTTTGCTTAAAGATTTCATATGAAAATCTACCGGACGTTTCCCAATATGGCAACCACCCACCGTTGGAACGATAATTTCATTTTTTGTCCTTGCAAGGAGAGCTCCAATCAATAGAATTGGTATTCTATTTGCTCCTGAAAAACTATGCGGTATCGTAGTTGTTTTAATTTCCTTAGTAATGACTTCCAAGCGGTGATTTTCTTTATCCCATAGAGCTGTCATTCCCATCGGACGACAAAGATCAAGGGTCACTTCCACTTCAGTAATAGTTGGAACATTAGTAAAAATGCACTTTTTATCTGAAAGCATTGAGGCAACAATTAATTTTGTCACCGCATTTTTAGCCCCAGTAACTGTTACTTCTCCAATGAGAGGATGCCCACCTTCAATTTCTAAATATTCTAAGCTCATAATTCTATCATACGAAAAAATAAGTAAAGAATAAATGTTTTTTTAACTAATTTCTATTTTATTTATTTAGTTAAAAACCCTAATAGGTTATTAGAAAGATATGGCTCTACGAATACGAATCTTACTTTGGGTATCTTCTCTTTTTCTTTTCGCAATTTTCTCTATTTTTATCATCAGTCACTTCGAAATCAACTATAATTTAAACAAAGAAGAAAATACGTTGATCGCCGAAGTAAAACGGTTTGATACCATTAACTTTGAAAATATTAAAAAATCGCTCAGCATAAGTTTTAACGATCAAGCAGAAAAGCTCTATCATACCTATGATTCTATGCGAAACAGCTCTCAATGGAGACAAAGATTTTTACCCACTCCGTATGTGTTAAGAACCAATTCCTGGGGTAGCAGCGGGGCAGTTCTTGCCACCTACCCATGGCTTGATTTTGTAAATATAGAGGTCAATCAAAAGCCCTCTGCCTATATAAGACAGTCCTGTCCATTTTTACGTAAATATGTTAAAATCCCTATTGCTGAAGATCTTGTACTATTTACCACAAGAAAAGATGATGGGAGTATGGATGTTTGCGTGGGCGTACCCTTTTGGTCGAACAAAACGATGCTTAAATATATCAATGATAAGGTACTTCCAGAATTTGTCCTTGCCGACAAAACCGATCAATGGCTTTTATTTGAAGCAAAAGCGCTCCTTAGTATAGACCCTTCAGCCCTAACGATCGCAAATAACAAAATTTATACTCATCTTTTCGATCAAGCAATTACCATTCACTCTAATGAAGAATTTAATTTTTTGATTAACTCATTAAAAACAATGCTCACTGTAACGATAAAAAAATTAAAAGAACACCCTGAGCTAATCGATACCCTAGCAGATAAAACCAAAAAGGATCTTTTTATCAAAGCCTCCCTGGAGAAAATTAAACCAAATCTTTCCTATCAAAGAAATTATTGCGTTGGCCCACTTTGTAACTATGAATCAACGCTTTCTGAAAGTAATTGGTCCACACGAAGAAATTTTGAACATCGAATTACACAAAAAAAGCTTATTTGGGAAATGTGCATGCTCATTCGAACAGGGGCCTTTGATTTCACCCCATTTACAGATAAATCCCCTCTAGGCATTGTCACTGCCTTAAATTTAACTTATGGTAGTGAGCCTAATTTTTATGATCATGTGACAGAGGGGGTGTTTACAAGTGATGTGTTTTTAACAGAACTCATTAACGTTCCTATGGAATGTAATCTTGAAGTTAAAAATCCTGCCTATGATCGCTTTATTCTCTTTGGTGGAAAAGATAATGGGAAAGCATCTTCTTGTATCAATAAAAACCTCAAAATCTTCTACGATGAAACATTAAAAGAACCTTATTTAACTTCCACACATTATATCACCTACTTAGATTCTACAATGGAAACTCCAAACGTAGCTGCCATCACCCTTGGAGTTTCCCTAGACCCTATACTTATTAACCTTGCCCTTGTTTCTCCTGATGATGTGGTCTTTATTTTTAAAGATAAAGCTATGCGATTATATAATACCAATGGGGAAATTTATACCATTTCAAAAAATAATGAAGACTATAGCCAGAGCCTTTTGCTCACACAAAATGAAGGGACCATTGAAGGAAAAGATGGCCACAAACTTTTTTTTAAGCGTTTAGGAAATATCACAGAAAGTGACGGTACAATTGTACTAATCGAAAAACAAGAAAGTAGATCAGATATCATAAATGCCATTACTAATCATGTAAACGCATTATCAAAAAAGGTAACGATTCACTCCGCCATACTAATCACTATAGCTCTTATTATTATGATCTTAATTCTCAATAAAGTACTAAATGCGATCACAAAGCCTATCAATGAACTTGCCCTTCTTACGGGTAAAATTTCTGATCGAAGTTTAAGTGATATCCATTTAAACCAAAAAGTGATGAAAAGGAACGATGAAATTGGAACCCTATACACCTCATTTGCCTCTATGATCAAATCGATGCAGGAAGGAAATAAAGTACGCGGGCTTCTTGATAAAGTTGTCTCTAAACAAATAGCTGCCAAAATTGTAAAAGAAGGGATCAAGCTTGGAGGAGAAATTCGCAATATTACAGTGATGTTTTGCGACATTAGAAATTTTACCGGTATCACAGAAAAAATGAACCCTCAAGATGTAATTATTATGCTTAATGAGTGTTTAACGCTTCTAAGTGCTGTAATTGATGATTTTGAAGGGGTGATCGATAAATATGAAGGGGATAAAATTATGACCCTTTTTGGAGCTCCCCTAGATAATGACTTCCATGAGCTGCAGGCAGTACTTTGTGCCATAGAAATGCAGCAAGCTATCCTTCTTTGGAATGAAACAAGAGCGCGCTCTGGATTTTGTAAACTTGAAGTTGGTATTGGAATGCACACAGGAGAAGCTGTTGCCGGCAATGTTGGTGCCGAAAACCACCTCTCCTACACAGTGCTTGGTCATATCGTAAACCTTTCAGCCCGTCTTTGCGATGGTGCAGCTGCCCGTGAGATCCTTGTGACCAAAGAAACCCTTGAAGCGATAAAAGATCATGTAGAGTTCAAAGAAAACCCCCCAAGACAATTTAAAGGCATTTCCACCCCCATCATCACCTATTCGATCCTACGCAAAAAACAAACCTAAACCGACTGATTTGTAAGTGTTACCGATTTTGCTTGCTCTTGAATAACACTAATTGAAGGATAGTCTGTAGAATCTAACGTATATGCTAGCTCTCTTTCTTCTACAGTGTATAAATTCTCTGCTAATCTATTTGAAAAACAAAGCCATTTAACCATTTCAATCATAAACTTATCGGTACCTACCTCAAGGCCACGAGATTCAATAAATGAATTAAATGTAGAGTTCTCTCTCATCTTTTCTGTGAACTGACCTATTTCATTGCTTATTTCTTTAAATATCACACTAGTTATTGGAAAAGCTATACTAAGAGAATTATATGTGTAGCTACTATCAACACCTAGAAAAATGCTCAACAACCTTGTTGAAAAAACAGGTAAAGAGGCAACATTGATCGGTGCTTTCCCAAGGATCATTTTATCACATAATTGTTTAATTATAGCTGAGGAGTTATTTCTATTTTCCGCTTGGTCTTCACTTCTATGCTCTTGCAGATATTCAACTATACCTTCTGTACTACCAAAACTAGAAAACGCTTGTAAAGCACCATTTATAGTTCCTGCAGCCCCACCTTGTCTAAATGCACCTTTAATTTCATGTTCTTCACTATATAAATTGAATTCTTCTTGAGAAAAAACCCAATTAACAAAATTTTCAAAGTCATTTATTTTCTCAAACATTGAATCTGTTCCTATTGAAGAAACAAGATTTATTCCAGCTCTTTCAATAGCAAATTTGTGTAGTTCAGCTCTAAAATCTGCATAACCATCATTTTTCGCACCATATTCACTAAATCTAAGATACATTACTGGAAGCTCTTTGCTTAGTCTTATTTGCCAATCACTTTTATGTTTTGCAAATACTTCTTTTTCCTCGTCACTAAACCTACTTGTACCAACTGTAACTACTTCACTAGTATAGTTTTTCATTAGATTATTAAGTCCATTGCGGATTGCAAATTTTACTTGACCGTGTTGCGTAATAACACTAGTTTTTAATTCTGCTCTCTTATTAAAAATTAATGCACCCACTTCATCAAGCTTGGCAGTCAGTGTTACTAACTTTGGAACAAATGCAAAACTGGCCAAATAAGATGTAGCCCAATAAATTCCTGTTGGAGGATTGCTCTTTAAATGTGCAATTTCTTGAGCAGCTTCCCTCAATATCTCATTCATAGATGCTCCGCATGTGAGTTTCAGCTCATCTAACTCAGAAACACTTTCTACTGTCGGTATTTTTCCCAGTAGCTCATCTAATTTTTGTAAAATTGGTACATTTGGTGTCAAATTCACAACAGTTGCTGGTTCAATAGGCTCTGGCACTGTCACCGGTTCGGCAGCTGAAGCTCTTATCAGAGCTACAATCTGATCCAATCTATCAGGAGCAGAAGCACCCCCCCCTTCATTTTGCGTCCCATTCAAGTTTTGTTGTGCTGTTGCTGGTGCTCCTGCTGCTGTCGCGCTAGTATAGTCCATAATAATATCCTTTTTTTAAATTAATAATATATTTATACATTAATTATAAACTATCAAAGGTTTAAATGGAAATCAAAAATAAAAAAACCCATAATAAACTATTTAACATCTTGACTACAAGATGTTTAAGACAATTGAAGGAGAGGGGTACGTCCTTAAAAAACCATGGTAATAAATTTTTAGTGCAAATTTTTAATCAAACCTTTATGATATTTAGATATGAAAATATCTATCCCTAAAGAACAGCTTTGCATGCCATGGGTTAATCAACTCGTGAAATTACTGGAAGAACAAGCAAAAACTATTAATGAGCAAGC
>CAMCSI010000086.1 GCA_945877885.1 Chlamydia trachomatis | reverse complement strand
GGAGAGAAGATGATTTTTAGAGCAGCTAAGTTTATTAAGAGCCAAAGAACCTTTCATTTTTAAGGATTTAATTTTTTCCGTGTTCCAAGTGAGAGTATCAATCGTAAGCAGCACCTCTTTTGCTGAAAAAGGGGGAATCAAAATATGGTTTGTGTAAGCATTTGTCCCTTCTAGTTCAATATCCCCTTTCACATAGCAAGGGGAAGAGGTCATTAAGTGACTCCCTTTTGATAATAAAGGGAGCGATGCTTTAATATTTGTAAAAAGTTTTTTCTTTTTGTAAAGCAATGTGCCATGCTCAAAATCAATGGGCAACTTTCCATTAAGGAGAATAGAAATTAATGAGGCGTTAACCGTTAAAGAGGGTAGGGATAGTTTTGAGTGCTGATCTTCCCAGGTAAAAGCCTCAATTGTTTGACCGCTAAAATAGCTTAAATGAATATTTTCGACAGAGAACTTTCCAGGATAGTTTTTACAAAGCAGGGAAAATAGATAAACTTTTGTACTCTTTGGTGCATAATAAGGGGCGGCAATTAACGCGATGAGCAAGATAATGAGCAGAAACACTTTTTTCATGATTATTCCACTGTGACCGATTTGGCTAAATTTCTTGGGAAGTCAATTTCCCTTCCAAGTTTTTTTGCCAGGTAATAGCTGAAAATTTGTCCAGCAATGCAGTAGGAGATAGCGGCGAATCTATTTGTCCCATTTTTGTATAAGGTGATCACATCGTCTGTTACATGGGGGTATTTTTCGGAGCTGAAGATCAAGATTCTTCCATTTCTTGCTTTTATTTCAGAAAGGTTAGAGAGAGTTTTTTCAGCGGTAGCTTCTTCACCAAGAAAGGCGATAGTTGCAATTTTTTCATCAATTAGGGCAATGGGGCCATGTTTCATTTCTCCTGCTGCAAGTGCCTCTGCCGGAAGGTAGCTAATCTCTTTTAACTTAAGAGCCGCCTCCATACTCACCGGGTACATAGTTTGTCTTCCTATGAAAAAAAAGTAGGGGAAAGTACTAAAAATTTCTGCCTTTTCTTTGATTTTTTGCTCTTTATAAAGAGTATCATCTACAGCGTAAGGGATGTTTCGTAATTCTGTGATATAGTCTTGATTATCAATACCAAGGACGTTAGAAAAATGAATCCCCAAAAGGTAGAGGTTTAACAGCTGACTTGTGAAGGCTTTAGTAGAACATACGCTCACTTCTTTTCCAACATAAAGAGGGATAAATCGGTCGATCTCTCTGGTTAAGGTGGAGTTTTCTACATTGCATAAAGCTATGGTAAGATCAAAAGTATCTTTTTGACAGCGTAATGCTGCTAAGGTATCGGCAGTCTCTCCAGATTGGGAGATCACAATACAGATGGTGTGGGTTTTTTTCAGATGTTTACAATAACGATATTCAGAAGCTAAAGAAATTGAGACGGGGATTTCTAGCAGCTCTTCAAGAAACCCTTTCGTAATGAGCCCTGCATGGTAAGAGGATCCGCAGGCAATAATTTCTATATGTTTACAGGTTTTTATAACCTCTTCATCTTTAAGTAGTTCAGAAAATAAAAAAGTGGAGTCCCTTGTTCGCTTTTTTAAGATCTCTCTACATAAAAAGCTTTGTTCATGAATCTCTTTAATCATATAGTGATCATAACCCCCTTTTTCAGTGGATGTCTCTTTTACAATAAGGGGGGAGCTGAGTTTTTCTTTTTTCTTACCAGTATCGTCGTAGATGGTAAGAGAGTGTTGTTTAATTTTTGCAATCTCATCATTTTCAAGGTAATAAGTGATGTAAGAGCTGGATGAAAAGGAGGAGGGATCAGAGGAGACATACACATCAGATGTCTTATCACAAATACCTATTACTAAGGGACAGTTTCTAGCCCCAGCAAAAATTGTATCTTCTGCATCTTTATGTACCAGCACAAGGGCAAAAGATCCTTTGATGATTTTCATAGACGCCTTTAAGGCATTAGAAATGCTCATTTTGTCACAAAAATAGGAGATTAGGTTTGCCGCAGTTTCGGTATCAGTTTCTGATCTACAGTTTATTCCTTTTTTTTGCAGAAACTCTTTTATCTCTAAGTAGTTTTCTATAATGCCGTTATGCACTAGAGCGAGCGAGTTTTTATAATCGATTTGAGGGTGAGCATTATTTTCAGAAAGCCCGCCATGGGTTGCCCACCTTGTGTGGGCACTAGCTGAGGAAAGTGCATATTCCTCTTTGTGAATGAGCGATTTAAGGAGCTCTACTTTTCCAACAGTCTTGAAAGATAAGACCGCTCCTTTGTGAATAGAGGCAACACCTGCAGAGTCATAACCACGATATTGAAGTTTTCTTAACCCTTCTAAACAAGTGTCTAAGGGTTTTTTCTTACTTTTAGATTGTATAAAGCCGTATATTCCGCACATAGAAAAAAATATACACAAGAATGATTTTCTTTTCGAGGATTATCTTGATATCATATTGCGGTCTTAATTATATCTTTAAGTGTAGAGGTTTATGAAAAAGAAACATTTAACTCATCAGACCGAAATATATGCACGCAAAGCTCATAATATATTAGAGTTAAATCAAACCATTAACGATGCAATATTGCATATACGAGGTCAAAAAGACGAGCATAGAAAGCCCTACTACTTTGTTTTAGATGATAAAGATCATCTAATTGGATATGTAAGTATTCGCTCCTTGCTTACCCAAGATCCAGAAACCCCTTTAAAAAATGTGATCAAGACAAATATCCATGTGGTTCACGATAAGCAGACTATGTTTGATGCTCTTGCTATTATGCAAAAATTTCACCTTTTATCTATTCCGGTGATCAGTAAAGGGGTGTTCAAGGGGGTGATTGATATTCAAGAGTACTTTGAGGAAGAAGTGGAAATGTCTTCAAAATTAAAAAGAGTGCAAATTTTCCAAATTCTTGGGGTTTTGGTGGAAGAGGGGCCGACTAAATCGATTTGGAATAAATACCTACATAGAATGCCGTGGGTGTTTTGTAACATGATTGGAGGGATTTTTTGTGCGGTAATTGCGGAATACTATGAAGTGGTTCTTTCAAAAGTGGTTATCCTTGCCATGTTCATCCCCCTTGTGTTAGCACTTTCTGAATCTATCTCTATGCAGGTGATGACGGTAAGTGTTTATTTGATGACGAATAAAAAGCATTCTTGGAAAAAGATTTTTGAATATACCTTTCAGGAGGCAAGACTTTATATTCTGATTGCCTTTACTGCAAGTTCCTCAGTAGGTGTATTATCCCTTCTTTGGAGAGAGGGGGTGAGTCCTGCATTTGTTATCTGTACGACTATCTTTTTCTCCATTATTGCCTCAGCGGCAGTGGGAGCTCTTATTCCTATTATCCTTCACCGCTTAAAGCTTGACCCAAAGATTGCCTCAGGGCCTATTGTCCTAATGCTTGCAGATATGATCACCACGTTAATATATTTAAGCTTAGCTTATAGAATCCTTATTTAACCTTCCAAGAGGGTTTTTTAAGAGCATAAATGATCATAGGAAGAATAAGCATCGAGATGATTCCTATAAAAAGAAAGCTGATAAAAAAGGCGGTACTATGGACGGTTACATCAGGTGGGGGAAAAAATCCAATCACAAGAGAAAAGGTGACCCCGATTAGTCCTAGTCCTGAAGTAATCCACATACCAGTAATGCCCCCGGGTACAGAGTATGCTCTTTTAGCTTTTGGCTTTTTGTATTTAAGAACAATACCTGAGATGAACATCATCATATACATGATGATATAAAGTTGAGCGGCAAGAACCGTTAGAAGCCAAAAAGAGGAGCTCACATTTGGCATGTAAATATAAAGGAAAGATAGACAGGAGACAAAGACTGCCTGCATAAACATTAGAACATGAGGCATTTCATTTTTATTGGTTTTTTGCATAAAAGGGGGGAAGTCTCCATTTTCGGCAGAGGCAAGCAGCCCTCTACAAGGACCAACAATCCAATTACTTAAACCGCCTAGAGCTCCAATTGCAATTAAGACAGCCACAATCGGCATGATAAATCCAAGATCATATTGAGTGAGAAAAATACTCATTGCTTCAATGGTTCCAGAAACAAAGCTAATGTTAGATCTTGGGATGACAATTGCAATGCATAATGTCCCTAAAATGGTTAAGGTGACGATAATTCCTGCAGAAAGTAAGATGGCAATGGGAAAACTTCTTTTGGGATTTTCCACATCCCCTGCATGAATGGCAGGCATTTCAAGTCCTGCAAAACTAAGTAAAATCCCTGTTAATACTGAAAAGGTGGAAAAAGCTGAAAAATCAGGTAGTAAAGGGGTGCTTTCAAGAGTGACCATCGATTTTTTTCCCGATAACACCCAAACAGCGCCAAGGACCAAAATTAATGCGGCAGGAACAAAGGTCCCCACAATAACACAAAATGAGCTAAAGGTTCCTGTAAAATGAATACCTCTTAAGTTCACAATGGTAACCAACCAAAATACCCCATTGATCATGCAAAAAGTATAGGTGGGGTTATCTGCAAGCCCAGGAAAAAAAGTGTAAGCAATAGATGCGGAGATAAAAGAGAGTATTGCTGGATAAAAAACAATATTGGAAATCCATAAAAGCCAAATACCTAAAAACCCAAAGCGGTGACCAAGAGCCTCTTTAATCCAAACAAAGACCCCTCCTTTTTCTGGAAATAAAGTAGCAAGCTCTGCTGCAACTAATGCACAAGGAATGAAAAAAACCGCTGCCGATAGTAATAAATAAAAAATGGAAGTGTACCCATAAATGGCTGTAATCGGCCAGTTCCTAAGGCTTAATACCGTGGCAAGATTTATCATCAATAATAAGAATATGGAAAGGCTTTTTTTAGACTGTGTCATCTTTGATCCATGGTTAAATGGGGGCTAGTATAATGAAGTTAAATGGGTAAATCAAGTGAAAATATTAGATTAATGATTATAAATTTAAAATTTATTTCATCTTTATGAAAAAATTTTTTTACACAAGTTATTTATTTAAGATCTGATAAAATAATTGTTAGTATAATTTTAACAATCTTTAAATTTTATTAACTTGAATAAATATACACTATTTCCTAAGATGGTTTTTAACTCACCTAAAAAATGAATAAGATGAGTTTATAAAAGACTGTATGTAAAAACAATAAACAAGGAAAAATAAAATGATAAGACCAATAGAGCATGGAATAGAGCATAAAGGAATTGAACATGGAATAGAGCATGGAAAAGGAATCGAGCATGCAATAGAACATGGCAAAAAAGCAATTGAACATAAAAGTGGAATTGAACACGGGGCAATAGAGCATAAAACTCAAAAAGCTGCACTTAAAGTGTTAGTTTAATTTGCTTCTTCAGCAAGAAAGCCCGATAAATAATTATTGGGCTTTTTTATACCTGGCAGATTTCATCCCAACAGGTGGTATAAGCATTAGATTTCAATGGGGTTTTTGTAGAAGAGGGGGCAGTTGAGGCAAATCGTAAAGATCCATCCCCGTAGCGAAGATTTATTTGATCAAGAGCGGTCATAAGAGTTGCATGTTGTGGTTTTTTTTCCACAAAAAGATTTGTCTGTGAGACAGCAGCATCGGTCAGTAGAGAAAAGCCTATACCAGCTCTTTTGATGAGGATTTCCCCATCCATGAGGTCTTTAAGAAACTCTTCTTTCAAGTGCAGAAAATCTGGGGTGAAGTTTGAGGGCTGATCCAAGGTGTAGCTTTCTGAAAAGGATTTTTGATTTTCTTTAAAGCGAGAAGAGTGAAGAAAGATTTCCAGGATAGAGGCTTCCTTGTTCATTTTTCGTAATTTTTCACATCCCCTGGTGATAAATGTTCCAAGAATTTTTCGTATCTCTTCAATAGAGAGAATTTCTGCAGGGAACGTTTTTGTGATTTGTATTGATTTTTCTACAGGAGGCTGAATAAATGGGTAGGCATTTGTCCCTTCAAGCTCTTTTACGATTCGAGATCCTGTAACACCAAGCTGCTTTTTCAGAGTATCTGGATTTAAAAGAAGGAGCTCTTTTACGGTTTT
>CAMCSI010000085.1 GCA_945877885.1 Chlamydia trachomatis | reverse complement strand
AAAGGCAATATTATCAACCCATTAGACATTATCGATGAATACGGAACAGATGCCTTACGTATTGCCCTTATTTCATCAGTAACTACTGCAAAACAAATTGATTTAGATTTTCGAAAGTTTGAAGAAAGTAAAAATTTCGCTAATAAATTGTGGAACGCCTCCTCTTTTGTAATTCAAAATATTTTCAATGATCTTTCAGATACATTTGACGAAAAGCTATTTAAAGTAGAAGATCGTTGGATATTATCAAAATACTCGGCCGTAATAGAAAAAACACATGCTGCCATAGAGGTGTTTAATTTTTCTGACCTTTGTGCAAACCTTTACCATTTCTTTTGGAATGATTTTTGCGCCTACTACCTTGAAATATCCAAACCTTATCTATATGGAAAGGTTGGATCAGAGATGGAGAAAAACAATAAAAAATGGATTCTTTTTACCCTTCTTACAGGGGTGATTAAATTATACCATCCAATTGCTCCATTTATCACAGAGGAGCTATTTTCTATTTTACAAGATCTACAAAACTCGATTGTTTATCCAAATCACCCAATGCTTTTACAGGTAAAAGAGACGTTTGAGCAAAAGGAATGTGCTCTCACCTCTTTACCAACCTGTCATATGAAGGATGCTAAAGCAGAAGAAATATTTAAAGATCTGCAAGAGACCTTATATTCTATTAGAAATATGCGTCAGGAGACAAATATCCCTCCTGGAGAAATGGTTAAAATCCATATTGAGACGAAAAATTCTTCCCTAGAAAAAAATAAGGATGTTTTTTTTGCATTAACTAAAATTCATTCAATAGATTTTTATCAAACAATGCCAGAAAATAACTCCCCATCATCTGTGGCAGTTTTACCAGGGGCAAAAATTATCCTATTTATTCCAGAAAGCCTCCTTGTAAAAGAAAAGGTTCGTCTTCAAAAAGCATTAGAGAAAACACTTAAAAATCTAGAAAACACAGAAACTCAACTTTCCAACAAGGATTTTATAGAGCGCGCTCCTAAAGAACTTCTTGAAGAAAAACAATCTCTTTTAAAATCTCTTCTAGAAACCAAATTGGAGATTGAGTCCAAGCTTTCTTCTCTATAAAAAAAAGCCCACAAAAAATCTCTGTGGGCTTTACATCTACTATTAGACTTCTTTCGCAAGTTGTCTATTTTTGTGTTAACCAATTTTCCACTAATTTTTGAATTGAAGGGATGGTATAGGCACATCCTGTAAAAAGAAGAGCTCGTTGACTAAGTCCTCTAAATAAGCCAGTAGCCCCTTTACTTTCAACTATTTGCTTAACAGCTTGAGAAGTTGACAACTTCCCATCACTTTTTTGCTTGATGGTTGCAACTGTATCAAATGGCTGTGTAATGGCAGCGCCGACAAGTCCAACACCTAATGCAGCAGCCTCTGCTAAGGTTTTGCTCTCTGTTTTGCTTAATACCTTATTTCTTGCAGCATCCACTCCCCATAACATCGCTCCTGCAAAACCTGCTTCACGACAAGCTAATTCTGGTAGCCCGACCCATAGGCGAGTAGGTCCCTGACCCATCATCTTGATAATTGCCTTTATAGGGGTTGTTTTATCAAGTTGCTGAACTAAGATAACATTTTCAACTGGCGTCGATCCAACTACAGCGCCTAACATTCCACTTACTACAGCTGAAACGCCATTCCAAAGAGCAGATTCGTGGTCATAGCTAGGTATTGTTTTTAATGCATTATTAAAACACATAGAAGCGACGGTTGCAAACGTTACACTCACAGCAAACGCCGTAGATCCACGATACAACTCTTTTGGTTGAAATGATAATTGCTGACCAGTTTGCAATCTTTTTTTTAATCCTTCAAATGGAAAACAAATATAAGCACCACCACTGCCTCCAGCTGCAGCACTAATAAATGTGTGCCATCCATTTTGGACGTGTGAATTTGTATCTTGATGCGTTTTATCCATTTGTATTCCCCTTGATTTTAAAGTGAATATATTAAATAAGTTACAAGATATTGTCTAGTAAATATTTATTAATTTTAATTAATAAAAACTACACTTTTAAGCTAAAGCGCTCTTTTTTAAGTAATGCTTCAAAAATATTTGTCTCTCTTGCAACCACCCCTGTTAAGCATAAAATACCTATTAAGTTAGGAAATGCCATTAATCCATTCATTATGTTTGAAAATCCCCAAACAATCTGAAGTTCAAGAACAGCCCCAATAAATATAAAGGCTAAAAAGATAATTCTATAGGGTGTGATGCCTTTGATACCAAAAAGATATTCTATACATTTTTCCCCATAATAGGCCCAGCCGAGTATTGTAGAATAAGCAAATGGAATGATTGCAAAAGTAACCAGCATACCCCCGTAACGAAACGTAGAGTCAAATGCAGCAAGGGCAAGTGTTGATCCATCTAAAACCTTACCGTTTGCATCAAAAGTACCTAAAACGCCACTTGTAGCTATTGCAAGTCCTGTAAGGGTACACACAATACCTGTTGTAATAAATACAGAGGACATGGAAACAAGAGCCTGTCTTCCCGGTGAATCAGTTCTTGCAGCAGCAGCGGCTATTGGAGAGCTTCCAAGACCCGCCTCTGAGGAAAATACCCCTCGAGAAATACCAAGCTGTATGGCAAGAATTACCGTTGAGCCTACAAATCCCCCAGTTGCAGCTTGACCTGTAAAAGCAGAAGAGACGATCAAAGCAAAAGCCGAAGGAATGGCAGTATAATTCACAAGCACTACTGCTAAGCTAATTATAAAATAAAATAAAGCCATAGCTGGTACAAGTATTTCCACTACCTTACCAATGCTTTTAATACCACCTAATAAAGGCACCGCTGAGATAATGACTAAGATAATGCCAGTTATGTAAGGTGAGATATGAAATATCTCTTTAACGGCAATAGCAACAGAATTTGATTGAACCATATTTCCTGTTCCAAAAGCTGCAATTGCGGCAAAAACTGCAAATAAAACTCCTAACCATTTTATTCCAAGCCCTTTTTCTAAATAGTACATTGGACCACCGCACATCTGCTTGTTAGCGTCTATCTCTCGATATTTAATAGCTAAAATTGCTTCTGCATATTTTGTGGCCATACCAAAAAATGCTGCCACCCACATCCAGAATAAAGAGCCAAGACCACCAATTGCAATAGCTGTTGCCACACCGGTAATGCTACCTATTCCAATGGTTGCAGCTAAAGCTGTCATCAATGCTTGAAAATGAGAAATATCCCCTTCTGAATTTCCGTCATCTTTAACAAATGCTAGCTTATGCGCATATACTAAATGGCGGATTTGCAATCCACGAAGTCTAATGGTTAATACACCACCAACAATTAACATCAAAATTAATAATGGAGGACCCCACACAATGTTATTTATCGACTCTATTAGCTCAGCGAGATTGTCCATTAAAATTCCTTTTGAATATTTATTGTGGATATTATAGCAGAAATAAACTTTAAAAATCCAGTGTTAAAATTATTTTTTTGTTTATGATTACTACCAATTGACTTGAGATAAGAGCTATAGTATTATTTCCTTTTTAAACTGAAAAATACTCTACCCCAATGTCGTTAGTTAAACGTTATAGAAATATTATCAAATCAAGGCTCCTTAACCGTTCAAAGACCTTTTTTGTCGTAGTCGGACCTTGCTCCATACAAAATGAGCAAGAGACTATACTCTACGAAAAAAAACTTTATGATTTACAGAACGAATTGGGCGACTCCATTTTTCTTGTAATGCGCGCTTTCGTTGAAAAATCTCGAACTTCCTATAACTGGCGTGGATTTGTCTACCAGCCAGATAAAAGAGTCCCTGAAAATCTCTTGGAAGGACTTGCTAGAACAAAATCCCTTTTTTCCAGTATGCACATGCCCCTTGCTATGGAATTTATCGATCCAGCGATCTATCCTCACCTACAACCCTATATTTCATGGGGATTTATTGGCGCAAGAACGGCCACATCTACACCCCATCGAGTTCTTGTATCTAACTCTGAACTTCCTTTTGGATTCAAAAATAGTTTAGATGGAGATGTTTTATCAGCTATTTATTCGTGCGCTGTGGCAAAGCAATCCCACTGCATGTTAAATGCAGAAGGTCAACGTTTTTCAAAGGGTAATAATTTCACCCATGTGGTTCTTCGCGGCGGAAAAACTCAATGTAATTATAGTATCGAAAGCATCGAGGAAACTATAAAAAGCTCTCAAAAAGAAGGGATAAACACCCCTATTCTTATTGACTGCTCCCATGGCAACTGCCCGAATAAGCCCTTAGATCAGATCACTGCATTTAATTATTCGCTTAACACTTACTTAAACAACCCTGAAAAAATTTTAGGGGTGATGCTTGAAAGCAACCTCTATGAAGGGGCGCAAAAAGAGAAGGAGCAGTTTGGAGTCTCCAGCACAGATCCATGCCTAGGTTTTGAAGGAACAAGAGACTTATTGTTAAACGCAAAAGAAGAAATTATGCTTAGACATCGCAAGGAAGGATTAGATCAACCCACATCCTATGTGTATAGTCACTAATTACATTTCCCTGTAAGTCAACAATTTCCATTTTATAAGCTAAATAGCCTTCTTTCTTTTTAAATTCATTACCAAGTAATTCAATAATCGTGGTGCCCGCTCTTCTTTTTACCGGGTAAACTAATGTCTCTGTGCTTAAATTTTTATAAACAATACCCACTTTAAGACGGTACATATGCGGGGTAAATTCTAAAGGAAGAGACCAAGTGATATAGAGTTTTTCCCCTTTTGGAGGATCTAACGCCCTTGGATCTGGAGTATGTGCATAACGTGATGCATAGGTAAGTTTATCAGTGTTTATCTTCTGTACAGAAATATATCCTGACGAGCACCCAAAAAAGGCTACTGACATAATGCATAGAACGAATAATCTTATCTTTTTAATCACAGCATCCTCTATAATAAAAAACCATGAAAGGAGTTTACAACCCCCTCTATTAGATGTCAAAAACTATTGTAACTTCTGTTTTAGGCGCACTGTTTATTGATGGTAAAATTCTCCTTGTCAAAAGACGCGACATTCCCGTTTGGACAATTCCCGGCGGAGGAATAGAATCTCATGAAACCGCTGAAGAGGCAATCATCCGTGAAATAAAAGAAGAAACCGGCTTTGATGCACAAATAGATAGAAAAGTAGCTCTCTACACCTCTTCTTCAACCTTTATAAAACCTGTCTATCTTTTTACCCTCTTGCCAAAAGGTGAACTTTCTCCTCACCCACAAAATAGCGAAGTAAAGGAAATGGGTACTTTTTCCAAAGATAGCCTACCCGATGTTACAGCCCCATTTCAAATAGATTGGATAAAAGATGCCTTTGAAAATAAAGCTTATTTTGAGCAGCATATTACAACAATTACACCGCTTTACGCATTTCAAATATTTATGAAACACCCCATTATCGGGATCAAATTTTTATTGATGCACGCTAAAATGCGTATCCATCACTAAATAGTTGGATGGGTCATATCCTTTGGAACAACGAGCTTATCAAACTCCTCTCCACTGAGTAAGTCAAGCTGCGCTGCTGCTTGCTTTAAAGTGATCCCCTCTTTATGCGCAGTTTTTGCAATATTTGCCGCATTATCATACCCAATATGTGGATTTAAAGCTGTAACAAGCATCAGACTTTCATTTAAATGCTTTTCAATCATTTCGTAGTGAGGCTCTATATCTTTAAGACATTTATGAGTAAAATTTTCTGCCGCATCGGCAAGCAGATGAATCGACTCAATCAAATTGAAAATAACCACAGGTCTAAATACATTTAATTGCAAATCCCCATTTGAGCCAGCAATGGCAATAGCTGTATCATTTCCCATTACTTGCACAGCAACTTGGGTGATCATCTCACATTGAGTTGGATTTACCTTTCCAGGCATAATAGAGGATCCTGGTTCATTAGATGGAAGAATAAGCTCCCCTAGCCCGCACCTTGGTCCTGAGGCAAGCAGCCTAATATCGTTTCCTATCTTCATATAACTACATGAAAGTGTA
>CAMCSI010000084.1 GCA_945877885.1 Chlamydia trachomatis | reverse complement strand
GTTTAAATAAAATCAAACCTTCAGAGATAGAAAAAACACTCATTTCTTTGTTTGAAAAAGAAAAAAAATCCAACCTTGTCAAAGCCTCTTTATTTAATCTCATCATTTATACAGAAGTAGGGGAACGGGAATCCTATCTTACCTTTTTAACAAAATCTATCATCAAAAAATTTCCCTGCAGAATTATCTTTATTAAAGAGTCAGATAAAGAGGGGGATTTTTTACACACCTTTGTCTCCTCTTTAAAACCAGAGGGTGATGATAAGGGTTTTTTTTGTGAATTTATTCAGTTTGAGGTGAGTAAAAGTTATAAAGAGAGAGTCTCCTATTTAGTTGTACCTCATGTGATCGTAGATCTTCCCATCTATCTACTTTTTGCAAAAGATCCCTCAAGTGGGGACACGCCAACGACCCTTGGCTTAGATACCCTTCCAAGTAGAATTATTTTTGATTCTGAAACAACAAAGCATATGAGTCTATTTGCCTCTTATATCAAAAGTATTCATCATGAAAATATCGATATTGGCGATTTAAACTGGGCAAGATTTTCCCCTTGGAGAAGCTTGTTAACAAAAGTGTTTTCCAATAAGGAAAAAGCCCTCTCCCTTGCCACTGCAAAAACCATTACGATTTGCTTTAACCCCCACTCCACTGAAGCTTTTCATCATCATCGTATTCAAGCTACCTATTTACAAGGATGGATGGCATCAAATATGCATTGGAAATTTGAAGGTGTTTTTATGGAAAATAATCAAATAACCGTCTCCTACCTCTCCTCTTTCGGAATTCATACCTTTATCTTAAAAGAATGCCAGGAACAAAAAAGCTTGCCACCGGGGAGGATCGCTTCTGTTTTAATAGAAAGTGATACGGATAAAACAAGTTTTACTCGAGAGGAAAGCTCTCCTCATATTGTAAAAATTTGCCACTTTACCCCTTTAAAATGTGAAATCCCTATTTTATACCCATTAACTAGCGGTGAATCAGATACATCTATCATCAGAGAGGTTTACTCCTCAGGTACCAGCCCTGATTTTCTTGCTGTGATAGAATTAATCTCTCATTGGAAAACAGGAATTATTTGCTCATGATCCAATCCTACGATGATAAAAAAGATATAGCAATAGTTGATGACCCGGTTTCATTTTCCCTTGATTATTTTCTTAATGTAGCTAAAAAAGCTATTGCTGATAGAGGGAAATTTACCGTTGCCCTTTCCGGCGGTTCTACTCCCAAAAATTTATATAACCGTTTAAAAGAACATAAAAACGATCTTCAGTGGGATAAAGTCTTTGTATTTTTTAGCGATGAACGATCTGTTAATCCAGATAGTGATGAAAGTAACTATCACATGGCCATGAGTAATGGTTTTTCTCACTTACCCATCCCAAAAAGCCATATTTTTCGGATGAAAGCAGAAAAGTCTATCAAAGAACATGCGGACGCTTATGAAGAGCTAATTAATAAGCATGTGATTGAGCAAAGTTTTGATCTGATTTTGCTTGGAATGGGTGATGATGGTCATACTGCCTCCTTATTTCCAGGGACCAAAGCGCTAAAAGAGACCACCTCTTTGGTTGTGGAAAATAGTGTCCCTCAAAAAAATACCACACGAATGACTTTTACCTATCCCTTAATTCGTAAAGCAAGGCATGTTGTGTTTCTTGCCTATGGAAAAGGTAAATCTACAATGGTAAAAGATGTTCTTACCGATAAAACAAACACTTACCCATCCTCTAGGGTTCTTTGTGACCATCATAAGGTGTTATGGATTCTTGATAAAGAGTCTGCAAAAGAACTCATCCCACCCACAAGAAAATCGCCTTCATGAGCTAAGATCGATATCTGATCTAGTTACTCACCTTACGTAAGGTAACTTTGAATTTATATATTACCACCCATTCGCTTTGCTCTCTAGAGAACACAGAGATCACAGAGAAAAACATTAAATCCCTTTCTAAAAAAGTCTAGTTTATAGATTAAACACAAAGAATGCATCAAATTATTAGTTACATTTTGTGAAAGACGATCTTCTATCTATAATATTCTCATAACATACTCACCTTAAGTAAGGTGGGTAACCCATAAATTAAAATGTTGTTACGTAGACCTCTTTGTAACTCTCTATCTTTTTTTAATCACAAAACCTTTATTGACCAAGTGGGATTCGTCAATAAGTCTACTGTCTTTCTTTGTGATCTCTGTGTTTTCTAGAGAGCAAAGCAAGCGGGTGGTGAACTATATTATAAACTTATTTAATGCAGAGAAATTTATGCAGATCTAGTTAATTATACATAGAAAGCCACGGTTTATTTTCACTATTTTTCATACCGTTTGCCGCCTTTTTCAACCCTTTTTCTGTAAGATGATCCACTTTCTCCTCTTTTATAGAATATAGAGGTTTTAATTGTGCTTGCGAAGCCGCAAGGGAAAGAATTTTCTTTGCCACATCTAACTTTAGATTTTTTTCCTCAGAAACCAAATCTTCTGAAAGCTTTAATGCTATAGCTAAAAGCTTAGGGTCGATCGTAATATTGTACTCTTGCATAAGGATTTGTGCATGATTATTTAAAGCATCTTCAATATATTTATCCTTTAAAGGCTCCACATCTTTTTTGATAAATCGTCTTAAAAAAGCCTTATGTGGACTTATATATTGATCAAATTCCTCTGAGGTAGTGGCTCCAATAAGAATGATATTTTTTCCTGTTAAATGAGGGAGAAATAATTGATCTACAGAACTTGCGCCTTCATCTGATTTTACTGCCCCAGCACCCATAAGTTGATGAATTTCATCTACAAATAAAATCACAGGAACTGCTGAATGTTCCACCTCTTTTATAAGTTTTTCGAATTTTTCCTGTAATGAACCTCTATACATTGTGCCAGCGACAAGCTTTGATGCACTAAAAGATAGTACTTTTACCCCTTTTAATCGATCGGGCATATTTGCATTATCTTTTTGCTTTTCTAAAAACTTTACCAATCCATGAATCACTGTTGTTTTTCCAACCCCTGTTTTCCCAGTTAAAATGATATTCTTCTGCTCTGGAAGATTTAAAATCTCCACGAGTTCTCTAATTAACTTATCTCTACCCACAGCATCCGTAAACTGATCTGCTTTTGCTGATAAATTCTCTAAATTGACCTTTTTTCTCTCTTTATCTTCACTGGTTTGAGTTTGCCCATTTTTCATTATACCCGGCTGTATAGCACTTAATAATTTTAATTGCTTTTCTATTTCAACCTGAAGAATCTTCTCTTTTTTTAATCTCTTCTTTAATTCTTCCGATTCATTCGGCTCTGATGGTTTTTTTGAAGGTATGTACCCATCAAAATCTTTATCTTTTATCCAATTATGTAAAGCTTTGATGGTAAAGTGTGTAAAAAATCCACCAATAACGATAGGGATAAACATAACGGCATAAATTACCCTAAACACAGACTCTAAGATCATATTTCCGAAACCATCTTTTTCACACTTTATCATTCTATCCACTGATTTTATGAAACTTACAATTCCATTAATGATAAATCGAATGGGCAACGTAACTGATGCAAAAAAGGCTTTTGCAACATATTCTACTTTTTTTAACCAATGAGAGCCTTCCTTGCTCATATTTTTAGAAAGCTTTATAAAGCCATCTGCTTCCTCTAGTAAATCATTATAGCGATGAGGTAAAGTAACATTTTGCATTTCACACCCTTAAGTTTTTATTTAATAAAAAAACATTCTAGCATCTTAGTATTTTTTGTAAAGATAAAGTAAATAAATAATAGGTGTTTGCAAGAATTGAGCTCTGTGTTAGATATCAACTATGGGTAAGATTATTCTTAGAGGGTTTTTAGCAATTGCGCCACTTGCAGTCACAATCATACTGCTTATCTGGCTCTATACTCACTTAGAATTTATCTTTGGGGCCCCTGTTGTCTATTTTTTCCCAAAAATTTATTTTCCTGGTCTTGGAATCATTTTGGCAATTGTAATCCTATTTGTATTAGGCTTGTTACTAAATTACTGGTTAATTCAGCATTTTTATAACTGGCTAGAACGATGCTTAAAAAAAATTCCTCTCCTTAAGACGATTTACACTTCTGTAACCGACCTTATGAGCTTTTTTAATGCCGGTGGCAAAGATAAAAAAGGTAAAGTTGTGACAGTAACGCTAAATGGTATTAAAATGATGGGCCTTGTTACAAGGGAGACTTTTAACGATTTACCAGAAGGTGTAGGAACAAAAGATGACGTCACGGTATTTTTTCCCTTTAGCTATCAAATAGGTGGAATGACTGCAATTGTTCCAAGATCTATGGTAAAACCTGTGAATCTAACGGTGGAAAAGGGACTGCGCTTCATGGCAACTGGCGGCTCCCCTTCTGACCAATAGATCTTAATCCTTTAATATGTTTAAATGTACCAGGCGTAGGAAGAAAGTAATATAAATTTAACACTATCTGATTACTAACTAATAATCTATGCAATTTAAAAAGATCATTTTGATCTAAATAGCCCTCATATAATTTCTGAAACCATCAAAAATTTACTCTCAGGAAAAATTAGATCAAGCAACGTGCAGTGTACCCCA
Organism: Chlamydia trachomatis; assembly: GCA_945877885.1. GTDB lineage: Bacteria > Chlamydiota > Chlamydiia > Chlamydiales > 2-12-FULL-49-11 > JAJACQ01. The sequence continues at coordinate 1,481 of CAMCSI010000084.1, read as the reverse complement.
TCTTTTCATTATCGCTTGCAATTATTAAATTGCATAATTTAGAGTATCAGAGTTTTATCTTTTCGCAGCAAGAAGTACTCCTTCATCATTTTGTAATATGGCATCTGCATACTGAAGAGCCCATCTATGTTGAGTAACTGCAGCAAGAACTACTTCTCTATCTGCTCGCAATTTAACACTTGCATACGCAAGAGCGGAGCCATTTTGTTTTACGGCAGCAAGAACTACTTCTCTATCTGCTTTCAATTCGTCATCTGCATACTCAAGAGCCCGCCCATCTTCAGTAACTGCAGCAAGAACTACTTCTCTATCTGCTCGTAATTTAAGATTTGCATACTTAAGAGCCTGACCATGCTTCTTTACTGCAGCAAGAACTACTTCTTTATCTGCTTTAAATTCATCAGATGCACTTTCAAGAGCGTGACCGTGTGTATTTACCGCAGCAAAAACTACATCTCTATCTGCTTTAAATTCGTCAGCTGCATAACAAAGGACTGCACCAAGGTTTCTTACCGCAGTAAAAACTACATCTCTATCTGCTTTTAATTCGTCAGCTGCATACTTAAAAGCCAAGGGACTTACCCTTACTACATCAGTAACTACTACTTTATCTTCCCGCAATTTAGGGTCGGCAAACTCAAAACTTAAACCATTTTGAATTGCTGCTGCAAGAACTACATCTCTATCTGCTCTAAAATTGGAAGCTGCATACCGAAGATCTAGTCCATTTTTAGCAACCGCTATAAGAACTCCTACTTTATTTTCTTTTAATGAATTTGGTGCGGAATAAAGCCCAAAGTCTTGTTTGTTTACTACAGTAAGAACTACTTCTTCATCCAGTTGTAATTTTTTAGCTGCATACTCTATAGCAAGGCTATTTTGCTTTACTGCAGCAAGAACCACATCCCTATCTGCTTTTAACGCATCCGCTGCATGCTTAAGATTGAGTCCATCTTTAGTAACCGCAGTAAGAACCACTTCTTTATCTGCCCTTAATTCTGCAGAAAAAAAACATAATATGCTACGATACTTTTGTAGTTCTTCCATAGCTTTTTGTCTCTCAAGCAAATCTGGGGATCTATTCAATGATTTAGTAGTTACTTCAGGAGTAAGATTAATTTCATCCAGAGAATAGCATCTAATCAAACGAGGGACTGATGTATTAACTTTTTCCCTCGTTAGAGAAACTTCTGCCTTTAAAGAGAGGTCTTTCGCATTATTTACGACTGGTTGTTTTAACACTTTATTACTTAAACTTAAACTTAAACTTAAACTCATTTTTATACCTATCTGATTTTATAGTATTAACCCAGGGCTAACGCATGAAGAAATTAGTTTACATCCATCATCAATTGCCTAAGATAATCCACATCCCAAGAAGCCTGTAATCTTCGCCTTTTTAGACTTTTCTTACTTACTTTATCATTCTTGAGTATATTTAACGTTGAACGTCTTAAAACAGATAAATTTTCTGCGCCATT